>NZ_JAKSDZ010000031.1 GCF_023509475.1 Aestuariirhabdus haliotis
CTTGTTCAGGTCTCGACATGAACGGCGAGCTTCGCCTTGATAAAAACCATTTTAGGATCCGCAGAGATCTATCCGAATTAATCAGAGGTGCCTTATTTATTTCTTTCATCGATTTCAAGGCACCAAAGCGCAGAAAGCAATTAAGCTGTTCTGCAACTAAACTGTTATAGCTTATGTAGTTCCACCACAGGGAAGCTGTGTCGATACCCGCACAGGGAAGCTAAAGGAATGACAGTCAATCGCGATCGTGTGCGCTATACCCTTAGCGGCAGTGGGCTAGACCTGCTTCCCGGGGTCTACTTTCGCCGCAATCTTACCCCTCCCTGGCAGCCCGAATGGCTCAACAATGGCCTGTTTGAACTCTGTGGCTACGAACCGCGAGGAGCCAACGACAGCACCCAGTTACTGTCCGTTATCCCCCTGCAGCAGCAACAACGGCTGCAACAGCAAATAGAAACCCAACTCAAAAGCCAAAGCGAGTATCGCATTGAATACGATATTCGCCACAAAGAGGGGAGCATTCGCCACCTCGAGGAACGAGGCCAGCGCTGCCCAGACAACCCGACCCTGATTGAAGGCTTCTGGCAAGACATCAGCGAACGAACCCAAATGTCCAGGCAACTGCACGAACAGCAAGAAAAGCTGCAACTTGAACTGCAGCTCAGCTCTTCCAAACTGCAACTTGCCAACCAGGAATTGAAACAGTCCCTGCTGAACCAGATCGAACTGAAAGAAGCCCGCTCCATTGAGTTGCAGCGCATCCAGAGCCAGCAACAAACCCTGAGTCAACTGGTCGATATGGCGGCCAGCAAACGCTATGACTTCCCGCAATTATTACAAGAAATTTGCAGTCAATGCTGTCGTATATTGCGTGCCGATCGTTTGGGTGTGTGGATTTTCGACGAGCAATCAGCAATGGGCAGCCTGCTCTATGAACTGGACCACGACAGCTTTGTCACACCACCCGCTATCAGTCCAAAAACTCATCCCGAGTTGATGGAATTTCTGCGCCAACAGCGCATATTACTGCTCCACCCGGGTGATCATCCCGAGGTTGCCTCCGAGCTTTTGTCGCTGGCTTCCCCTGAGATGGACAACCGACTGATGTTTGCGCCCCTGACGGGTTCCAGCCAGAGCATCTGTGGCGCCATGATCGCCGTAAATAATAACAGTGTACGTTCCTGGCACAGCGACGAGCGTTTCTTCCTGGCTTCAATTGCCGACTTTCTTGAGTTGCAGATCATGAATCAGGAAAAGCAGGGGCTGCTGGATGAATTGCGAGCCTTCCGCAATGCCGTTGAACAAAGCAACAGCGGCGTGATGATGCTTAATCCGCTGGGTGAATTCACCTATGTCAATCATGCCTTTTCCAACATCACCGGTTTTCAACCCGAGGAGCTGATCGGTGAACGCCTGTTGAGCCGCCTGCAGTTGGTACAAAGCAGTCTGGTCGATCAACTGAAGGATACCCTGATTGTTGAACTGAAGGAGTGGCAAGGTGAAGTTCGTGCCCGCAGCAAACAAGGGAGTCTCTACTGGGCCCATATGACGATCACACCGGTACTCGATGAGCACGGCCAGATCTGTCAATTTATGGGGGTATATCTCGATACCACGGGGCAAAAAAGCGCCCAGGAACATATCGAAAAGCTGGCTTTCAGCGATCCCTTGACCGGCCTTGAAAATCGCCAATTATTTCAGGAAAAGTTACAACAGGCGTTGCATAACTGCGAGCGAACCCAGTCTCACATTGCCCTGCTCTTTCTCGACCTGGACAATTTCAAGCGCATCAATGATAGCCTTGGCCACCGCACCGGCGACCAGTTACTGATACAGGTTGCCGCGCGCATAAAAGCCTGCGTTCGAACCAGCGATGGGGTTGCCCGTATCGGTGGCGACGAATTCACCATCCTGCTAATGGATATCGACAAACCGAGCCACGCGGGTACCGTAGCTCAAAACCTGTTGACCATTCTCAGCAAGCCGTTCTATATCGACGACCATCAGATTATGGTTTCTGCCAGCCTGGGCATCACTCTGGCACCCGATGATGGCACCGACATCAGCAGCATTATGCGCCATGCAGACCTGGCCATGTATAAAGCCAAGTCCCAGGGCAAAAACACATTGCAATTCTTTACTGAAGCGATGAACGACGAAGCGCAGTTGCGATTGTTTCTGGAAAACGAACTGCGCAGTGCCATGCATAACAATGAACTCTTTTTGAATCTACAGCCCAAAGTAGATCTGGCCGATGGCACGGTCTGCGGCATGGAAGCCCTGCTACGCTGGAAACATCCTGAGCGCGGTATGATTCCCCCGGATCACTTTATCCCTATTGCCGAAGATACGGGGCAGATTATCGACATCGGTTACTGGATTATCCGTCGTTGCTGCGACTACATCGTCCAGCTAACCGATCGGGGTTACGGCCATCTAACCCTTGCCGTCAACCTCTCAGCACGCCAATTCCGTGAGCCCAGTCTGATCGAAACCATCGAAATGGCGATCTGCGAATCCGGTATTAACCCGCACCAACTGGAATTCGAAATCACCGAAAGCATGTTGATGGACAAAGTGGACCAGGCGATCGAGCAGATGCACCAGCTCAAGCGCATCGGGGTTACCCTGTCTATTGACGACTTCGGTACCGGTTACTCCTCACTCGCCTACCTGCGTCAGTTCCCCATTGACCTGATCAAGGTCGACCGAGCCTTCGTTAAGGATATCCCCAACAACAGCAGTGACATGGCCATCACTGCTGCAATTATCGCCATGGCACATCGCCTCAACCTACGGGTTGTCGCCGAGGGGGTGGAAACCGCCGAGCAGCAGGATTTTCTTCGCCAGCAGCTCTGCAGCTACGCCCAGGGTTACTTCTACAGCAAACCACTGGACTTCTCTCAGCTACTGGAACAGCTGCCCATGCTCGACCAACGCAATGAAGCCAAACTTTTTTCCCGTTAATTCGGTCAATGCGTTGACAGCCCCCCACCTGATCCATACAATGCGCAGCACGTTGATGCGGGGTGGAGCAGCCTGGTAGCTCGTCGGGCTCATAACCCGAAGGTCGTCAGTTCGAATCTGGCCCCCGCTACCAATCAAATATAAAAAAGGCTTACCGAAAGGTAGGCCTTTTTTATTGCCTGAAATTAAACACAAAGCATCGGGCTCAGCTCTCTTATAGACCCGGCGAAGGTCGTCAGTTCGCATCTGGCCCCCGCTACCAATCAAATATAAAAAAGGCTTACCGAAAGGTAGGCCTTTTTTATTGCCTGAAATTCAAACACCAGGCATCGGGCTCAACTCTCTTATACACCCGGCGAAGGTCGTCAGTTCAAGTCTGGCCCCCGCTACCCATCAAACATAAAAAAGGCTTAACGAAGGTAGGCCTTTTTTATTGCCTGAAATTCAACCACCAGGCATCGGGCTCAGCTCTCTTATACACCCGGCGAAGGTCGTCAGTCCGCATCTGGCCCCCGCTACCCATCAAATATAAAAAAGGCTTACCGAAAGGTAGGCCTTTTTTATTGCCTGAAATTCAACCACCAGGCATCGGGCTCAGCTCTCTTATAGACCCGGCGAAGGCCGTCTGTTCGAGCGATTGCGAAGCAATCACCAACAAGTCAAATTTTGGCGAAGCCCGAAGGGGCTCAATAGCTCATCGCTAACAGCCTACATAAAAAGGCCTGCTGAAAGAAACGCTGGCTTTTACCCGTTTACCCCGAACAGCAGACACAGATTTTTTTATCCGAGAGATATAAGATCATCGGGTTATGCCTAAAATGTATCGGCAAGTTGAAAAGGAACGGCTATTATTTAAGGCTTATTTGAACAAATAAAACAGAGTTCTTCGGACTCTAATAATGGTTTTTATCAAGACGAAGTTCTCCTTTCATGTTGAGCGCTTCAACACCGAGAAAAGCCATTTTTTGGCCCGCTCTATTACCTGCATTGGCAGATGTCATCATTCCTGCCATAACTGCCAAGTACAATTATATTAATGACTCTTTACCGGGAATAGCCTGAACCAAGAAGCCTTTTTACTTCCAGCTAACCCGTAAAGTCATCACCATCCTCAAGGAGGCCCGCATGTCCATAGACTTTAAACGGCCCGCCCATGTTATTGTCGTCCATGGCGTACAGACCGGTGAAGATGAAAATATTCACAGTGATCAGCAGATTCGCTCGCTCATCAATCGCTCCCTTGTCGACAGCCATTTGGAAAAAGAATTTCTGGTTAAGGGCTATCTGTACGAAAACATTAACGACCAGGCTCAGGAATTTTATCAACTCATCGCCAAAACCATCACACGTGGTAGCCCATTAACCGGCACCATGTTGAATAAATTTATTGATGTCGCCGGCGATGTTGTCACCGCGGCGAAAAATACCAGTACCGCACACAAGATCCGAAAAGGCCTGCGGGAAATCATTCTCGATTCTTATCGTTCAAAAAATCAGGTCGTGGTGGTTGCCCATAGCCTGGGAACCATTTACGCCCTCGATGTTATCAACGAGATCATCAGAAACTCACGTTATTATAAAGGCGACGATCGCACTACCTGGCCAGTTCAGGGATTACTCACCATGGGCAGTCCGCTCGGACTGGGGCTAACTATTTCAGGCATCAACATATTCGATAAACGAAAAATAAACAGCATAGAAAATGCCGAGTTCAGCTTGCTGCCCTGGCACAACTATTACAATCGGCTCGATCCTATCGTCAGTGGCAGCCTGTTCGGTACCCCCACGGAGATCGATTCCAGCAAGGGTCCGGTTGAGCAACGTTATGGCCCTTCAGTGCTCGCCTCCAACTGGCTATTACAAGGGCACGTGGTGACATCGGGAGAACAATGGCTATTTGCCCACGTATCCTATTGGAACAATCCCGCCATCGGCGACAAACTGGTTGATATGATATGGGGGTAACCATGAAAACAGGTCGAAACCTTTCCTTACTGTTCCTGTTGGTATTTCTTACCGGTTGTGTCAGTAACTACCAATACCGCGCCTTCGGAACCATCACCACCAGCGATAACCAGCAGCGCAATGCCGTGCTTTACTGGAACAAAGATGAGGGACGCCTGTGGTATCTAAAAAAGTATGAGCAAGTGGATACCAGTGTGACATTACGAGTTTGCCAGGGCACACCAAAAATATTTTCGCTGGATGCAGCATCCGGCCGACTCATTTTACCCAGCAAAGCAAACGATCTGTTGGTCACCAGGCTCGACTCACGGGGCCGGCTAACGCCTGTGGAGCCAGCCAAGCGACTACAAGAAGGACAAGGCTGCGGCCTGATTCGGGTGGATAAAACAGCCGTGTCCGCCGATCAGCTGAATCGGGGACGACAGCCGGAAATCCTGATTTTCTGTCGCAACCCCACCCGCCCGGATCGCTATCCCCAGGCAGGCACCTTCACCTTTGAGTCCATTACCGCAAAGGAATACGACAGCGAACAAAGACCAGCACCCGATCCCTGTAACGACGCCGGTGTTTAAACCCTGCCAAGCATCCTCAGATAATACGAGACGACGCCTGAGGCATAAGTTTGCTAAGATTCCCTGCGTTGAGTACTGCTGTTCACTCATTCCCGCACCATTGATCACCGCCGTCGAGGACCCCCATGCCAAATGCCACCCCAACCTGCGATATCGGTTTTATTGGAGCCGGCGTCATGGGCAAGAATCTGATGCTGAACCTGGCGGACAATGGCTACAAGGTGGCCGCTTTTGATCTGGATAACGACAAGCTCGAAGCCCTGTTGGCCCAGGACAGCCTCGAACGAGGTGATCAGCCTCCCCGTATTACCGCCTGCAGCTCCTATACCGAGCTACTCTCCCGCTTGTCGGCCCCCCATCTGATTATTCTGTCGGTACCTGCCGGCAAACCGGTGGACGATGTGTGCCATAAACTGATCGATGCCGGCATCCAGGCGGACGACATCGTCGTCGATACCGGCAACAGTTTATGGACCGATACCGTTGCCCGGGAAAAAGCCTACGAAGGCCAATGTATCTTTTTCAGTACCGCAGTCTCCGGTGGTGAAGTGGGCGCCCGCTTTGGTCCTTCGTTGATGCCCAGCGGCGACCCCTATGCCTGGACCCGAATCAAGCCGGTGTGGGAAGCCATCGCCGCCAAGGTAGATCCGGAAACCGGCAAGCCGATTGAATCTTTTGAGCCGGGTAAACCCGTGACGAAAGGCGAACCCTGTGCGGCCTATATCGGCCCCGGCGGTTCGGGCCATTACGTCAAGATGGTGCACAACGGCATCGAATACGCCGATATGCAGATGATTTGCGAAACCTATCAGGTGATGCGTGACCTGCTCGATATGAGCCCCCACGATATTGCCCAGGTGTTTCAGCAATGGAACCAGGGGGTACTGAACAGCTACCTGATCGATATCAGCGCCCAGGTGCTGGCGACTAGCGACCCGGACAGCGGCCAGCCTCTGGTCGATATTATCCTGGATAAGGCGGGCCAAAAGGGCACTGGGCTGTGGACCGCGGTCAGCAGCTTACAGCTGGGCAGTCCGGCGCCCAGCATTGCCGAAGCGGTCTATGCTCGCGCTATATCGTCTTTGAAAACCGAGCGGGTCAAAGCCTCGACCATTCTTGCTGGCCCCGACAAACCCAGGCTGACCCCTGAACAAAAAGCCGACACCGTCCAGGCGCTTCACGACGCTCTTTACTGCGCCAAGATCTGTGTTTATGCCCAGGGCTTCCACCTGATGAAAACCGCCGCCGACGAACACGGCTGGTCCCTGAACTTTTCTGAAATCGCCCGAATATGGCGGGCCGGCTGCATCATTCGCGCTATCTTTCTGCAGTCGATCAATGACGCCTACCAGCGCAATGATGCGCTGACAAATCTGCTGCTGGACCCCTTCTTTTCCAAGCAGGTTTCTATCTACCAGCAAAACTGGCGCAAGGCGGTGGCCAAAGCGACCGAGTCGGGCATCCCCGTCGCCGCTCTAAGTTCTGCTCTAAGTTATTACGACGCCTACCGCACCGCCGTGTTGCCAGCCAATCTGCTGCAGGGTCAACGAGACTTCTTTGGCGCCCATATGTTTGAGCGCACCGATCAGGCAAGGGGCAAGAAATTCCACGTGGAATGGAACCAGCCAGGACGGCCCATCGTCAAAATGAATTAATCAGGCTTTGACGCTGATCTCGTGCCGTGGCGGTTTATCACCGTGGATGTCAGAGACGGAGGAAAACCGATACAGGAGCATCATTATGAGCAAAACCTTGAATCCCCTAACGCCACAAGAGCAGCATGTGATCCTTGGCAAAGGCACAGAACGTCCCTTCACCGGTGAGTACAATGAGCATTCCGAGGCAGGCACCTATGTCTGCAGGCAATGTGATGCGCCCCTGTATCACTCGCAGCACAAGTTTGCCTCAAGTTGCGGCTGGCCCAGTTTCGATGACGAAATACCCGGTGCCGTACGCCGCGAAACCGACGCCGATGGCTACCGGGTAGAGATCTTGTGTGCCAGCTGCGGCGGCCACCTGGGTCATGTGTTCGAGGGCGAGCAACTCACCAGGAACAATGTCCGCCACTGCGTGAATTCCATTTCACTGAAATTTGTGCCTATCGTGGATCACGAGTAAGGAGATCGTTAGCGCGAAGTTCGATCGCGGTTACTCAGTGTCCCCTTTGCTTTTTTGTTGCTCCAGAAGTTCGTAGATAGCCTGACCGGCTTCCAGTATGTGCTTTTTCAAGAGCGCAGAAGCGGCTGCCCTGTCCCGACTTTCGCACAAAGAAAACAGCTCACTGTGCTCTCGTTCAGCCTTGGCAATCCCTGTGGTCAGTAGAAGCTGAAGGCGAATATAGCGATCCGACTTGGTATTCAGGCTGCGAATTATTTCCATTGCCTGGGGCATATTGGCCGGTTGATAGAGGGCCGCATGCAGCTCATAGTTCAACTCGCTCCAGGTTTCGATATTGACACCACTCTCGACCGCCTCTTCAAACGCCCGCAACACCTTATTAGCGACCCGTAGATCGTCATCGGTCATATTATCAATCGCGGCCTCAAGTACACGGCATTCGATTAACGCACGAAGGTCGAACAGTTCGTGTATTTCAGTCGCTGACAGCTCAGTCGCCGTTGCCCCCTTATGGGGCTCAAAAAACACCAGTCCCTGGGCTTCCAGCTGCAACAAGGCTTCCCGTACGGGAATTCGACTGACGTTAAACTCTTTTGCGAGGGCATCCTGACGCAGGGGTTCCCCGGCAACAATCTCACCGGACAGAATTTTGTCACGCAAGACATCGACCACCATCTGGGTGCGTGTCTTATATACGGTTCCTGCTTTCTTATTCATGAAGTCTGTTGCCACCCAATCTGTAGAACATGCGGATTGTACCATTGCCGACAGCCCAAGCGAGCAACGACCTCCAACAGGCACTTTCTCACTTCACTTCGAAACCATGCGCATAAGGATCGTCACTATCAACCCAAATGGTATTGTGGCCATAAATACGAGCCCACCCCTGCACACTCGGCATAATCGCCGGCAGCCCTGCCACCTCTGCAGTGGCTTCCACTCGACCTTCAAAGCGACTGCCAATGATGCTTTCATGCACAAAAGTATCGCCAACACCGAGCTTGCCCTTGGCAAACCACTGGGCCATACGGGCACTGGTCCCCGTGCCGCAGGGCGAACGATCGAGCGCCCGATCGCCATAGAACACCGCATTTTTTGCGTGCACATCCGGCTGGCTCGGTGCCCCGGCCCACAACACATGGGACACCCCATTGACCGTTGCGTCTTCGGGATGAACGCACTCTACAGCCTCACCTACCAACCTGCGTACAACCGGGCTCAACGCCAGAATCTGATCCACCGTGAAATGCTCCAGCCCGGAGAAGTTTTTTTGCGGATCAACAATCGCGTAGTAATTCCCACCATAAGCAACATCAACCACCAGCTCACCCAATTCAGGCACAGTGACCACCACTTCCGAATGAGCCAGATAAGCCGGCACATTAAAAATCCGCACACTTTCTACTTTGTCACCTCGTTGCTGGTATTCCACCTTGATCTGACCCGCAGGCACATCCAGCACCAGTCGTCCCGGTGTTCCTGGTCGAATAATCGCATTTTCTATCGCGGCCGTGACCGTGCCTATGGTGCCATGACCACACATTGGCAGGCAGCCACTGGTTTCGATAAACAGGATCGAGGCATCTGCATTGTCGGTACAGGGCGGATACACGATAGACCCGGACATCATCGAGTGCCCACGCGGTTCAAACATCAGGGCCTGGCGTATCCAGTCAAAGTGCTCCAGGAAAAACTGGCGTTTCTGACTCATAGATTCCCCTTCCAGCTCTGGATAACCACCGGCAACCAGACGAACGGGATTGCCACAGGTATGGGCATCGATGCAAAAAAATGTTCCTTCTCTCATAACCTGAGCACCTTTCAATTGCTGCTTTAAGTAAGATTTTCGGCCTTGCCATTGCGCCAAAAAAGATAGTTGTATATTTTATACAATACAAATTTACAAATAAAAAGAATGATTTCAATGAAGCCTCAAAACAGAGAGATCGCTGTTCTGGGTGCAGGCATAGTGGGCTGCAGCTGTGCCCTCGCCCTGCAACAATCTGGCTATCAGGTCACCCTGATCGACCCAGGCGGCATTAGCGAAGGTTGCTCTAAAGGCAATGCGGGACACTTTGCTACCGAGCAAGTACTGCCTCTCGCAACTCCTGGATTGCTGTGGAAAATTCCCGGTATGTTGCTGGACCCACTGGGACCGGTTGCGATACGCGCCCCCTACTTCCATCGCATAGCGCCCTGGCTGGTGCGGTTTATGCTCAACACACGCCAACAGCCTTTTAGCGCGGGTACCCAGGCGCTTTGCAGACTCAATGAAGCCTCGTTACCCGCCTGGCAACGACTGATAAAACGGATCGGTGCCCAAGAGCTGTTCAGGCTCGAAGGCTCTCTGCTGGTGTTTGAAAAACAGCAAAGCTTCGATAATTACCGGGCCACACAGGAGACGTTACGCAGCTGCGGTGTGGATTCGATACCGCTCTCAGGTAACGAAGCCCGGGAGATGGAGCCGGCGTTGTCAGGCACTATTCGCCACGCCCTGTTATTCCCGAATACCGGACACACCACCAACCCATACCGCTTGACAAAAACCATCGCCAACGCCTTCACCGCCCGTGGTGGTCGATACCTGCAACAGGCGGCATCCCGGCTTCGCATTGTTGATGACGGCGTAGAGTGTGGCCTGGACTCCGGTCCCCGGCAGTTTTCCTCCTTGGTCCTGGCGACCGGCGCCTGGTCGCGCCCTCTGCTCAAGCAACTAACGGGTAAATCCATACCTCTCGACACCGAACGTGGTTATCACTTGATGCTGCCACAATCTGGTAACGCCCTGCGGGTTCCGGTCACATCCGCCGAACGGCGCTTTATCATGACCCCGATGGAAGAGGGATTGCGGCTGGCCGGAACGGTTGAGTTTGGTGGTCTCGACTTGCCCCCCAATATGCGGCGTGCCGATATGCTGGCCCACCATGCACAAGCGTTACTGCCCAACGAGCAAAGCACGACGGGGGAAAAATGGATGGGGTTTCGGCCATCGCTGCCCGATTCCCTGCCCGTGATCGACCGTATCGGTCCCAGGGGACAGCTATTACTGGCCTTTGGACACCAGCATCTGGGCCTCACCCAGGCGGCCATCACCGCGGAACTCGTGCTCAAACTGGCCAATCATGAACATCCCGAACTCGACCCGAGTCCGTTTCGGCTGGATCGGTTTTGAGATAAAAAAATTTATATTTGTATATTGTATAAAATATACATAGCGACTAGAGTAATTATCGTTCGCATTAAACCAGCGCTGGAAACCGCCAGTTCTTAGCGAGTGACCAGCATCAAACTCCCTTAATGTTTGGAGAAAAGTGCAAGATGAAAAACACAATAAGAAAACTCTCAATTGCATCTGTTGGTATTTTGCTGTGCACAAACGCACTGGCAAAGGACAGCCTGACCGTTGTGTCATGGGGTGGATCATTCACCAAAAGCCAGATGGAGGCCTATCACAAACCCTTTACCAACAAGACGGGTGTCGAAATTGTGTCGGAAGATTTCAGCGGCGGGCTGGCGGAAATAAAAGCCCAGGTAGAATCGGGCAATATCACCTGGGATCTGGTCTCTCTGGATAAACCCGATATCGTCCGCGGATGCGCCGAAGGCTTGCTAGAGCCCTTTGATCCTGCCCTGCTACTCGACGGCGAAGACGGTACTCCCGCAAAAGCGGATTTCGTGCCCGGTGCCCTGCACGAATGCGCGATCGCATCTATCGTGGTTTCCAACATCATTGCCTTCGACGAAACCCGGTACAAGGGTAAAACCGCGCCCTCGAAACTCACCGACCTGTTTGACCTGACGAATTATCCGGGCCGTCGTTCCCTGCAAAAGCAACCCCAAGGTAATCTTGAATGGGCACTCCTGGCCGACGGTGTCGCCGCCCAGGATATTTACTCAACATTAGAAACCCGTGAAGGTCGAGATCGGGCGTTCAGGAAATTGGATTCCATCAAGCAGGATGTCGTCTGGTGGACAACCGGTGCTCAACCTCCGCAAATGCTCGCTGATGGCGAAGTAGTCATGGCGTCTGCTTTCAATGGTCGTATCGATAATGCTCAGCACAAAGAGGGTAAACCTTTCCGCATCATCTGGGATCACCAGATCGGTTATATGAACGGTTGGGCGATTCCGAAGGGCAGTAAAAACCTGAAAAAAGCGCAGGATTTTGCCGTATTTTCGTCCAGTACGACGGCGCTCGCCGAGCAAGCTCGCTGGATTGCTTATGGCCCAACCCGTAAATCTTCATCCAAACTGCTCGATGCAGACTTGTTGAAAAGGCTGCCCACCGCACCCAACAACTTCCAGACAGCTTTTATGTTTGATGATGAATGGTGGATCGATTATGCCGATGAACTGAACGAAGAGTTCAATACCTGGCTGGCCAAGTAAGCCCTGCCCTCCTGCCGATTCCTTAGCGGGAATCTATGCCAATCCGGTTGGCCCGGTCACTTGAGAATGAATGGTCCCCACATCCGTCTCAAGTGACCCACTCAAATAACGATAAAAAAGAGGTGTTTCCCCGTGGGTAGCGAAAACTGCAGTTACGTCAGCTTCCAGAATGTTCAAAAAACCTATGATGGCGAAGTTTTGGTGGTTAAGGATTTTAATCTGGATATTGCTCAGGGAGAGTTTGTGACCATGCTGGGCCCTTCCGGCTCTGGCAAAACCACCTGCCTGATGATGCTGGCAGGCTTTGAAACCGCCACCCAGGGCGAGATTTTTGTCGACGGTGTTCCCGTCAATAATCTCGCACCTCACAAGCGGGACATCGGCATGGTCTTTCAAAACTATGCCCTGTTCCCTCACCTGACCATTGCCGAAAACCTTTCCTTCCCTCTGACCGTAAGAAAACTGCCCAAACATGAAATCGAAGCGCGGGTAAAACGTTCACTGGATATGATCGAGCTACCCCAGGTTGCAGGCCGTCGTCCAGGTCAATTATCCGGAGGTCAACAGCAGCGAGTCGCACTGGCTCGTGCGTTGGTTTTTGAACCCAAGCTGATTCTGATGGACGAACCCCTGGGAGCCCTGGACAAACAACTGCGCGAACAGATGCAGTATGAGATTAAACACCTTCACGAACGCCTGGGCATCACCGTGCTCTATGTCACCCACGATCAAACCGAAGCGCTGACCATGTCGGACCGGGTTGCGGTTTTTAACGAAGGCGTAGTGCAACAACTGGCCTCGCCAACCGAGCTCTATGAGGCACCTGCCAACTCCTTTGTTGCGCAGTTTATCGGGGAAAATAACAAGATTTCCGGTACCGTCGCGACAATACAGGATAACCATTGTGACGTTACGGTTGGCAACCACAGGGTCAAGGCCCAACCCGTAAATGTGTTAACGACCGGCAAGCCCACCACCCTTTCCATTCGCCCCGAACGCATCAAGATCAACCCGAATCCCGATCAGTGCGACAACCGTTTCGAAGCCCAGGTGCTGGAGTTGATTTATCACGGTGACCACCTGAGAACACGCATTCAATTGATGGACGACGACCAGTTTATCGTCAAACTACCCAACGCCAGCGAGCCGTTAAAAATCGCCAAGGGCGATGCCATAAAGGTCGGCTGGAACAGCAAAGACTGCCGCGCACTCGATGCGATCTCCTCGTTGTAGTCGTTCACCAGAGGATAAGCAGATGAAACCACAAGAGAGTGTCGCACCGTCGACTTTTTTTACGATGCAAAAAGTGTTGAGCCGAAAAAAGAATCCGGGACTCAAGGAAAAACTACGCCGGGCAGAACGCTGGAACAGAATCAAAGCCTTCTTGCTGGTCGTTCCCCTACTGGTGTTTGTCGGTATCAGTTTTATCGGTCCCATCACCGAAATGCTACACCGCAGCGTATACGACCCTCTGGTGGCAGACAATTTGCCCAAAACCATCACCGCCTTGCAAAACTGGGATCGCCAGGCATTGCCCGAGGAGGCAGCATATCGCGCCCTGGTTACCGAACTCCTGTCGCTTCAGAAGCAGCGTATCTTGCCCAAGGTGGCTGGCCGCCTGAACACCGAACAGTCAGGGATGCGCAGCCTGATGACAAAGAGTGCGCGAAAACTCTCTCGCCTGTCAGTGATCGACAATGCCAAAGAATCACTTATCGCCATCGACCAGCGCTGGCAACAGATCGGCTACTGGAGTGCCATCGCAAACCTGGATTCCCGCTATACGCTGAGCCATTATCTGGCCGCTGTGGATATGCGATATGACGAACAAGGTGACATTACCGCCCAACCAGAGCAGCGCCAGATCTATAAATCACTATTCATCAAAACCCTGGGCATATCGCTGGCCATCACCCTGCTCTGCTTGCTACTGGGTTATCCTCTGGCTTACATGTTGGCCACCCTGCCCGACAAGCAATCCAACCTGTTGATGATCATGGTGTTGTTACCCTTCTGGACTTCTCTGCTGGTGCGTACCACCTCCTGGATTGTATTGCTGCAAACCGAGGGGGTGATTAATGACGTGCTGATGGCATTGGGCGTGATCGATGAGCGCATCCAGATGATTCACAATCTGTTTGGCACCTTGATAGCCATGACCCACATTCTGCTCCCCTTTATGATCTTGCCCCTGTACAGCGTGATGAAAGGTATTTCTCCCACCTATATGCGTGCGGCTCGATCACTGGGCGCCAACCCGGTGTATGCCTTCATCAAAATCTATATGCCGCAGACCTTACCCGGGGTCGGGGCCGGAGCAATACTCACCTTTATTCTGTCCATCGGCTTTTATATTACCCCCGCTCTGGTGGGCGGTCGAAGCGGGCAAATGGTGTCCAATTTTATTGCTTACCATATGCAGACTTCGCTCAACTGGGGGCTGGCAGCCGCCATCGGTGGCATTCTGCTCGCCGCCGTACTCCTGCTCTACTACGTCTATAACCGCCTCGTCGGTATCAACAGTTTGAAAATGGGGTAACTCAGATGTCTCTACCAACCTATTGCACACCGCTGGAACGAATAGCCCATCTCTCGTATCGATTATTTTGTTACGGAGTGCTTTTTTTCCTGGTGATGCCGATCCTGATTATTATCCCGCTGTCATTTAATGCCGAGCCCTACTTCTCTTTCAGTGAAGGCATGCTAAACCTCGACAGCAGTGCTTTTTCCCTGCGTTGGTACCAGGACATGGTGAACAACAGCCAATGGATCAACGCACTGAAAAACAGTTTGATCATCGCTATCGCCTCAACCTTTCTCGCAACCAGTCTTGGCACCCTGGCTGCACTGGGTTTAGCGCGCAACGATATGCCGTTGCGTAATCTGGTCATGGCATTGCTGATATCCCCGATGATCGTTCCGGTCATTATCGCAGCGGCCGGCATGTATTTTTTCTACACCAAACTGGGTATGGGACAGACATACACCGGCGTTATTTTGGCTCATACCGTATTGGGTGTGCCCTTTGTCGTCATCACAGTGACATCAACTCTGGTTGGATTCGATCATAGCCTGACCCGAGCCGCTGCCAATCTGGGGGCCAGCCCGAGTCGTACCTTTTTCAAAATTACCATGCCTCTGATTCGACCGGGTGTTATTTCCGGGGGACTGTTTTCATTTGGCACTTCCTTCGATGAGGTGGTGGTTGTCCTCTTTATCAGCGGAGTTGAACAACGTACGGTGCCGCGGCAAATGTGGTCCGGCATACGCGAACAGATCAGCCCGACCATTCTCGCGGTTGCCACTTTGCTTATTGTTCTGTCGATATTGCTGCTGGTGACACTGGAACTGCTACGCAGAAGGAATGCACGAATGCGTGGAATACGCGAATAACTCTGACCGATTTATCTCAACCGGGGCGTCTCAATGAGGCGGCCCACCCCATCAAAAAAAGGTAACGATACCCCTTTCACAAGAAGGGCAACCACACTTTGTCTGAAAAGAGGATTTTGTAATGAATATTGAAGGCGTGTTAGTCCCTGTAGTCACCCCGTTCGACGAGCAGAATAATGTCGATTATTCCGCGCTCGGCAAACTATTGGATCACCTTATCGAAGCCGGCGTTCGCGGTATTGTGGCCTGCGGCACGACCGGAGAGTACTACACCTTCAACGACGAAGAGCGGCACGGGGTTATGTCATTTATCGCCGACCATGTCGGTGACCGCGCCCTGTTGATTGCCGGCGTCAACGATACCTATACCGCCGGATCGATCCAAAAAGCCAAACAGGCCAAAGCGATGGGTTATCAAGGATTGATGCTGGCGCCACCCATCTATTGCCTGCCCCAGGAAAACGAAATCATCTGCCATTTCAAAACCGTCAGCCGGGAAGCCGACATGCCCATCATCATGTATAACTTCCCCGCGCGTTCAGGGGTAGAGATAAGTGTCGAGGCGGTGATCGAGCTAAGCCATGATAAAAATATCATAGGCATCAAGGAAAGCAGCGGTGATTTCAGTCGAGCCCTGAGTTTAATCAACGCTGGCCTGAGCAATTTCGAAGTGGTCTGCGGCTCCGACGACCAGGCGGCCGATTATCTGTTCTGGGGTGTACGCTCCTGGATCGGAGGCGCTGCAAACTATCTGGCCGAATCCCACGTGCAATTAATCGACGCCGCCAAGCAAGGCGACTTTTCAACACTGCGCACGATCATGCAGCGTATCTTGCCAGTCATCAAAGATCAGGAATCGGCCGACTATAACCAGAAAGCCAAACTGGGTTGCGCACAGATCGGCATTCCCGTGGGCACCGTACGGGCGCCACTTTTACCGATTTGTGATAAAGACAAAGCCATCTTTCTTGGCAAATTAAACCAGGCAATTCAATAAATGGAGGCCACCATGTCTTGTACCAAAGAACATATTTTTGACTCAGCTCGTGACGGGAAACTGGTAGCCCGTGCGTTGATTGATACGGATACGATGCCTCAGGAAGAGGCCTTTTTCGACACATTAAACCCCTTTGACAACAGCGTTATCGGTCAAGTGCAACGTTGCGATACACGGCACGTAAACGCAGCCGTAGAGGTCGCCCGAAGCTGTTTTGAGTCGGGCGACTGGTCCAGACTATCGCCAAGCGAACGCAAAATCATTATGCAACGCTGGGCCGCCCTGGTCGAACAGCACAGCGAGGAGCTGGCCGCGCTGGATTGTGTCGATGGAGGAAAACCCATTAGTGAATGCCTGGCGACGGACATTCCGGAATCGATTCAAACCCTGTCCTGGTACGCCGAAGCGATCGACAAATTGTTTGGCAAAGTGGCCCCTACCGGTTGCGATACCCTGGCGATGATCGTCAAGGAACCGGTCGGTGTCGTCGCCGCAATCTTGCCCTGGAATTTCCCGGCACTGATGTTTGTCTGGAAAGTAGCACCTGCCCTGGTGGCTGGTAACTCGGTCATCGTGAAACCGGCAGAACAGACTTCATTGAGCGCCTATCGGCTGGTGCAGTTAGCCTATGAGGCGGGTATTCCGGCTGGCGCCCTATCCCTGGTGACCGGTTTCGGTGAAGAAGTTGGACACCCCCTGGGCTTGCATCAGGACATTGATATGGCGTCCTTTACCGGGTCAACAGAGGTGGGCCGGCTGTTTCTTGGTTATGCGGCACAAAGCAACCTCAAGGGTATTGTGTTGGAATGTGGCGGCAAAAGCCCGCAAGTGATTTTCCAGGACGCCTATGCACTGGAAGAGATCGCCGACGACATACTCTCCGCCGCGTTTTGGAATATGGGGGAGAACTGCAGTTGTGGTTCGCGTTTGATTGTTCACCGGACGATCAAAGATGAACTTCTGAGTGTACTCAAAGCGCGCCTGGCAAGCTGGAAGGTGGGTAACCCTCAGGATCCCGATGTATCCATAGGGCCTATGGTCGAACAGGTTCATTTCGACAAGGTCTGTTCGCACCTGGAGAATGCCAAAGCCGAGGGCGCCAGGTTGGTATGGGGCGGTAGATTATTAGAAGACGGGGCAGGCATGTGCATTGAGCCCACCATCTTCGATGACGTAACACCACAAATGACGCTCTTCCAAGAAGAGGTATTTGGTCCCGTTCTGGCGGTGACCTGTTTCGATAGCGAAGAGGAAGCCATCGCCTTGGCCAACGATACCGACTATGGTTTAGCCGCTTCTCTCTATACCGCCGACGTGCGCCGCGCGCATCGGGTCTCCCGCGCCATTCGGGCGGGCACCGTATCGGTGAATTGCTTCTCCGAAGGCGACATCAGCACTCCTTTCGGGGGCTATAAGCAGTCCGGTTTTGGCGGCAGGGACAATGGCGCCGAAGCGTTCGAGCAGTACGTCGAAACCAAAACCATCTGGTACGCCAACTAGCAGACCTGGTCATAAAGCACCTTTCTGAACCCAGGTTCCGGAAGGTGCTTTATGGTCAGCAAAACGATTTCTGTCGGGTTAAAACTCTGGCTGACTTATCCCCGCTATTGCTGACGCGTTTCGTCGAGTAACAGCTGCGGCAGCAATGAGGGATAGCCCCAGCCGGCCTCGCCCACCACGACCCGTTCTCCCGTTAGGAACTCATACAAAGTGGGGGCCAGGGAACCATTGTCGACCGATTCCATCTGCTCAACAGCCTGACTCGGCTTACCCCAAAAACCGACAAAGGCGTCCTTTTCCAAATAATGCTCGCCGGCATGTCGCCCTGGCACAATGGTATTAAAGCCGATGCCTTCACCCGGAAACAGGTTGATGGTGCCGGCCCTTGATTCATCGTACAGGTGAGCCAGCTGATTCACCGAATCGGGCCTTGGCGTCAGGCGCGTCAACTGTCGCCACTGGGCCTCGCTACACCAACTATCGGGTTGGTCCAATACTGGTTGCTGCAAACAACGCTGCAGCAGATCCTCTTTCTCGAAGCTCTCCTGCGCCGTTAGCGGTGCCGCAAAGGGATTGGCCTGCTGCAACTCCAGCAAGGTACCCGCCTGCGCAACCTGCCAGGAATTAAGCGGGCGAATAAACATCGGATCTTGGGTGCTCTGTGCGTACAGCACACGGTCACCCTCGCGTTGAATGATCTCATCAACACGCTGACCATCACGATGTCCTACCAGGCGCAAAGTACAACGCTCAATGCTGCAATCCGATTCGCGCAGTACCAGATAATCGAGACTCTCCTTAAGCCGGCTCGACAGCTCCTCAACCATATCGACAGACTGAACCACTCCCTGCTTATTGCTCGGCAGGTCATAATCGATCATCTCCGAATACAGGGGCTGCACCTTCCAGCCCCTGCCAGAGTTGAAAAAGTCCATCATAAAGTTGCCCCCCGCCGTGGAGGCCACCACCACATCCGCGCCCTTAAAACTGGGAGGATTCAGCGCATTGGTAATCTTGAAGCCTTCGCCTTCATCCGAGGAGATCTTGCGAATATCCAGATCCACGTCGTAGTCTTTTTCCAGATAATCCAACGCCTGCTTTTCAGGGTTTAATGCGAAATACACCGGTGCCAGTCCGTGATCCCCCGCCATGCCCCACAGGGTATTGTCATAAATACCCGCGTTCTTGTAGGCCTGGGTGAGTTCGCTGATCCAGTAATCGAGGCGGTTAAGCTCACCGGTAGGCGCAATAATCTCATCGCTGAAGGCCCCTTTAAAATGGGCAAAATGATCGGGCCAGGGGTTATACACCAGCACATAATCGGGCATTCCCTGAGTATCCAGGGCCGCCAACTGTTGAATAGCATCCTCAATGGTTTTCTTTTTGGTCCAGCGGGTTAGCGGCGACCAGGCACTGATCTCCTGAAACGCTTGAATGTCCTCGATCAGTTGCTGGCGGGCTTGTTGCACCCGGGGTTCCACTTCGGCGCGGCGCTGAATTTCGCGCATACAGCGGCTTTCACCAAAGTCCCGCACGGCTTCTCCCAAGCCAAGATTGACCAAACCGTCGTAAGCGGTCAGGGCATTCCAGTCATACTGGGCATTGCAGTTCAGGGTTTTCAGGTAATCGAGCCGGTCGAACATGGTTTGCATACCCCGACTGGCCGCCAGTCTATCCAGCTGCAAGGCATCGTTGCCAAAGAAGTAATAGGCCCGGTCCTTATCTCGATCGACAAAATGGAAATTGGGAATCCCCGTGCCGCCGTTGCCGGCCACCGTAGCGCCGGTTTTGATGATCGGCAGATTACGCACACTGATGGTCGGCGTGGAGGAGACTCCGAAGCGGGCAATGCCTTTACTCGACTGCTGATACAGGGTTTTAAAGAACGGCAAGTAAGCCGGGTCATCCATCGCGCTTTGTTTGTCTTCAATCAGCTTGAGCAAGAAATCATGTTTAGGAACATGCTCCGGCGAAGCAACCGTTTCGTTGTCGGGACGATAGGCTTCCTTATTGCGAGCCCGATCATAGACCGCGCTCAACAAAGGTGACTTTTGCTCATCTGCCAGCGCCGCCATTAAACCTTGCTGCAAACCGTCAACGGTTATCTGCACCGCAAAACGCTTGCTGCTCTGTTGTTCCAGAAAGTGAATCAACGACTGCGGGTTATCATCAAAAGTATTTTGCATCCATTGACCGAAGGCTTCGGTGCGTGCTTCTTTACGGGCAAATTGACGATACGCCTTGAGCACATTGAGCCGGACAAAATCGATCAGGGTGATGGTGATCGCCTGAGCCTTGCTATTCACTTCCGGGCTGCCTGGATTCTGCCCCTCTTGCACAATGCCTTCCAATGCCGTTTTCATCTCGTCAGCGTCCAGCCCCTCGGCGTATCGAGACATCACATCCAGGACAATCGTCTGGATTTTTGCAATCAGTGCCAGGTCTTCTGGCGAGCGGGAGAGGTAACTGTATTGCTCGGGCAGTTTGCGCCCCAACAACCATTCGTCATTATTAAACAGCACATCGTAGACGGTAACCAGAGCGGCGATAAACTGAGAATTGAGCATCGACTGCTCGGCACCGTCGGCCGCTTCCGCATCATCAGCAACCGGATCGGCAAGGCTAAACAGCGAATGTTCCCATTGCTGTAGCTGCTCAGTGGTATAGGTTTGCAACAGATACTGACGGAAGCGGTCTTCACCGTCGAGGCCACCGTACTGGTCGTAAAACAGGTAGAGAAAATGCCCAAGCTGAATGGAATACACCGGGTTGGACAGCCGGGAGATTACCCGGGCTTTGACATCCGCCTCCAGCGGCAATGTCAGGATATAGGCATCCAGACTCATACCCGCAATGGTAAAGAGGGCAACATCCCGCCCGGTACTCACCGTTGCCTCTACGCCGCCGAAGATCTGTTCCTTAAGAATTTTGCTGGTGTTGTAGGCTGCGCCAACCACCGGCGTACTGCCAATATCCGACGATGCCGTACCCGCAAACGGCAACAAGCCACAGAGTAAACTGGCCCGCAATAACGAGCGAGCGTTTAGTATCGAGTGCATACCCCACCATCCCTAGCAATTAAATCAGGGGACAGTGTACTCGCGTGTAAGTTATCTATGAAGGCCCCTCCAATGAAGACAACGGGACTCTGGCTTTCAAGCGACCTGTCTACTCAATAGACATGGATAAATGCCCAGCACTGACAACAAGCAACTATAGGGCTAGTCTTCGAGGGCGACTATCGAGAGCCACCCGGCTGCGGCGTGAACGCGGCGGGGAACTGTCCCTCGCCAGTTGCATCTAACTCTCAGTATTTGAAAAACCAAGTGAGAACCCGGAACAGGCAGAGAATGACAGCACCCATCTACAAACGCCCGCACAAATTTGAATACGGCCCGGTCTCTCTGGGAGTCTTCAAAGCGTTGCTATGGGGCACCGCACTGGTTGGTTTTATCGCCCCTGTTTCGCTGACCTACTACGTGGCCTTTCTGCTTTTTCTGGCCTTTGGCCTGCGTCCCCTAATCGAACGTACCGGCCTCTTTGAGTATTACCAACACTTTCGCTGCACCCTTGATGAACGACTGAATCGCAAGCAACTGGCCCAGCGTGACCAGGAGATCGAGCGCAAGCGCCGGGACGACCGCTACCGCCACGCCCGCCGAAAAGATCCTCGCTTGCCGAAAAACTGGTGATCGAGTGCCCCTACCCAGAAACAACAAACCCCTCACAGTGGAGGGGTTTGTTGTTTACAGCCTGAAAGAAGCAGCGCTAGCTGGCTGTTGCCGGCCGTCGGCTAGAGCGCCGCCCGGGTTTACCCAAACCAACGGAGGTTTTCCGCGCGGCGGGCTTGGCAGCTCCATCGCCTTCTTTACGAGCAGCGGGTTTTGAGATCCGATTGCCAGTGGCTTTGGCGCCACCACCCTGACGGGATGCATTCGAGCCACCGGAACGAGTACCTTGCTGGCTTTTAGCTTGTTTCGGCGGATGGCTCTTATCTTGCTTGGGCTGATGGCTCTTGGCTTTCTTTGGTTTTTTCGGCTTCGCCGGAGACTTCAAGGGCCGGTCAGGCAGTTCCTGGCTGGGCTGGAAATTTTCCACGACCAGGCGCTCCAGCTTGCTCTGGATCAGGCGCTCGATCGAAACCAGTTCCTTCATCTCATCGACACATACCAGGGATACCGCTTTGCCGGTCGAACCGGCACGACCGGTACGGCCGATCCGGTGCACATAGTCTTCGGCGACATTGGGCAGATCAAAGTTCACCACACGGGGCAACTGCTCGATATCCAGCCCGCGAGCCGCGATATCGGTAGCAACCAGGACCTGCACCCTGCCATCCTTGAATCCAGCTAATGCACGGGTGCGAGCACCCTGACTTTTGTTGCCATGGATCGCCATCGCCTCGATGCCATCCTTGCCCAGCTTATCGGCCAGACGGTTGGCACCATGCTTGGTCCGGGTAAACACCAGCACCTGCCCCCACTGCTCGGTGCGAATCAGGTGACTGAGCAGCGCCGGTTTACGGGATTTATCCACCGGGTGCAGGCACTGTTCAACCGTCGGCGCGGTGCTGTTAGGCGGCGAGACAGAGACACTCTGGGGGTTGTTCAAAATACCGCCTGCAAGGCGCTTGATCTCATCGGAAAAGGTGGCCGAAAACAGCAGATTCTGACGCTTGGCAGGCAGCACCTTGAGAATACGGCGAATATCGTGGATAAAGCCCATATCGAGCATGCGATCGGCCTCGTCCAGCACCAGACATTCGAGGTGATCAAACTTGATCGCATTCTGGCTGTACAGATCCAGCAGACGACCCGGGGTCGCCACCAGCACATCGACCCCTTTGCGCAAGGCCATCATCTGCGGGTTGATCTTGACGCCGCCGAACACCACAGTAGAACGCAAATTCAGGTAACGCCCATACTCGCTAACACTCTCGCCCACCTGAGCCGCTAGTTCCCGGGTCGGCGTCAGAATCAGGGTTCTGACATGATTGGCCCGCGCGGGCTTGCCGTCGGCCAGGCGATGCAACAGCGGCAAAGTAAAACCGGCGGTCTTACCGGTTCCGGTTTGGGCAGCGGCCATCAGGTCGTGCCCGCTCAAAACAACAGGTATGGCCTTGGCCTGAATGGGCGAAGGAGTGGTATAGCCTTGATCAGCCACCGCCCGCAATAGCGGTTCGGCCAGGCCGAGGGAAGAAAACGTCATAAAGTGGAGTGTCCTGACGGCAGAGCGCCGCGCAATCTGAAGGTGTTTCTGAGAGCCCTGTCAGGATGATAAAACGATCTGCCTGGCTCGTGTGGCGCGCATCATAGCCGAAAGCCGGGGCGGATACGATCATTTTCTGCACGATCTTTAGCCAACTCGCTCACAGGCATCAAAACCCGGAACCACACCGCTATTCTCCGGCCCAGATTAGCTGTACTCAAAAACCGATAAGAATGACTGGCAGAGTCAATACGGACTAAACTCCTACATGCAAGTGGCTAAGGACTAAAGCACATCATGGAATCGATCGTTGAAATTGGCACTACTTACCCTATTGGCGGGCTCAAACTACTGGTCATGGCCATACTGGTACTCTATCTCGGAGAGTTTTTAACCCACAGATTCCCCTTCCTGCTCAATAACAACATTCCTGCCGCCGTGACCGGAGGCTTATTGTGCAGTTCAGCTTTAGCCTTGCTGAGTCACTTCGAGATTGCCCACCTTGATTTCGAGCTGGAGTTACGGAACTCATTACTCCTCATATTTTTCAGCACCATTGGCCTCACTGCCAAGTTCAGTGCCCTTCTGATAGGTGGACGGGCGATGATCCTGCTCATCACTGTGTGCACCCTGTTTATTCTATTCCAGAACGTGGTCGGTATCCTGATCGCCAGCCTGATCGGACAGGAGACCGTTTACGGACTCTTTGTCGGTAGTATCTCGCTGGTCGGGGGGCACGGCACCGCCATCGCCTGGGGCGAAGTTGCCACCGAAGATGGCATCCGCGGCGCCGCCGAACTGGGCGTCGCCGGAGCCACGCTGGGGTTAATTATTGGTGGATTGATCGGTGGACCGGTCGCAGGTCGGCTGATTCGAAAAAAACAGTTGAGTTATGTCGAATCTGATGCAATTGGTGCAAACCATAGCGCCCCCGCCAACCAGAATAACAGCGAGACCGAACCTGCAGCTTCCAAGTCCAATCCGATCAAACATTATGTCAGCATTCGTGACTTCCTCGGCACAGTGTTGGCCCTGGGGCTCTGCCTCGGCTTTGGCGAGGCGGTTAACCATTATCTGTTTTCCTACGAGATTCGCTTGCCGGGCTTTCTCACCGCGATGATGGTTGGCGTCGTCATCACTAACATCACATCCCCCCTGAAAAAGGATGTGGACCCCGATGCTATCAACCTGATAGGCGGCGTCTCTCTGCACCTGTTTTTGGCCATGAGCCTGATGAGCATGGACCTGTTATCGCTGGTTAATTCAGCCGGCCTGCTGCTCACAACGATGGTGGCGCAGACCATTTTGATCATATTTTTTGCCACTCATATTGTCTTCAAAATGATGGGCAGCGACTACGACGCGGCGGTCATTACCGGCGGTTTTATCGGCATGGGACTGGGCGCCACACCCGTCGCCATCGCCAACATGACCGCCATTTCACGAGAGCATGGCCCCTCTATGAAGGCTTTACTGGTAGTTCCTTTAGTGGGTGCCTTCTTCATTGATCTAGTCAACGCCGTGGTGATCGAGCTTTTCCTGCGGCTGCCCTTTATGAGTTAATAACCCATCAGTCGGTATTGACTCAAGGCCTCCCTGTTCAGCATTACCACCAAGATGGCAATCAGCAGGGCCCGCCGCTAACCGGGGAAGCACTCGCGTATGTCGCTCGAATGGATCATGATTTTCTTTGCCTCGCTGATTGCGATCGGCATTTTGCTGCACCATCCGGCGCGTACGCTCGGGCTGCCCTCGCTGCTGATCTTTATGTCTGTCGGGCTGGCGTTGGGCAATGGTGAGTTTGATTTCGTCTATGACAATATCAGTGCAACCGCGATCGTCGGCTCCATGGCCCTCAACCTGATTGTGTTTACCGGGGGCATCAACAGCTCCTATACCAGCATCCGGGTGGCTTACCGTGAAGGGGGGATGCTTTCAACCTTTGGGGTCCTCTTCACTACGCTGTTTTTCAGCCTCATTCTGTACTACATCATCGATCTGAACTTTATTCTTTGTCTGCTGTTTGCCGCCATCGTTTCCTCTACCGATGCGGCCGCCGTATTTTCCATTCTGAAATCGCAAAAACTGAATCTGAAAGAACAAACCAGCACCGTGCTGGAATTTGAGTCGGCCACCAATGACCCGGTCGCCCTGTTAATGGTTGTGCTCTTGACCGGTCTGGCTCTGGAAGCTGGGGCCGAACCGCTGTCCGCCTCGAGTATTGGCCTTGAACTGCTCATGCAGATAGTGGTGGGTCTGGGCATGGGATGGGGCATCGGGAAGCTGTCTGTTTGGCTACTGAACCGTATCAAACTGGAAGAATATGGTCTTATCCCGGTGTTTGTCCTGAGCACCTTTATCCTGGCCAGCTACGGCGCCGATGCCCTGGGCGGTAATATTCTGATCGCCTCCTATGTCAGTGGCGCCATTATTGGCAACGAACTGGTACGGGGTAAAGAGCTGAGCAAGCATTTCTTCAACAGCCTGTCCTGGCTGGCCCAGGCGCTGATGTTTATCATTCTTGGCCTGCAGATTTTTCCACAACAACTGATTGGCGTTTTTACCCTGTCAATCCTGCCCGCCGCGCTGCTGATCCTGGTCGCCCGTCCGCTGGCGGTATTTCTCTGCTATCTGCCATTTCGCAAGGCCAGCTGGCGTAAACAACTGTTTGTATCGGCGATTGGCCTGAAGGGAGCCACCCCGATTGTCTTTGCCCTGATACCGGCAGCGGCCGGCGTCCCCGAAGCCTTGACCATCTTGCATATGGTGTTCTTTGTGGTGCTGGTTTCGGTGTTTGTGCAAGGGGGAGCGATCGCCCCCCTGGCTCGGGTTCTGAAACTTGAACAAGAGGATCAGAACCCGACGGCGTCCTGACCGCTTTTAGCCACTGAAGGTGGCCAGGAACCAGGGAATCATCACGGCGTTGGCCAGATCGATAAAGAAGGCACACACCAAAGGCACAATAATAAAGGCCAGGTGGGAGTTACCGTAGCGGGTTGCCACCGCGGACATATTGGCCATAGCCGTGGGTGTCGAGCCCAGGGAGATACCGCCAAAACCGGAGCAGATGACCGCCGCATCGTAATTTTTGCCCATGGCCGGGAACACCACAAAGATATTGATCAGAACCGCGACCGCGAACTGTACTCCCAAAATGGTAAAGATCGGTCCGGCCAGATCAACCAGTGACCACAGCTGCATACTCATCAGGGACATGGCCAAAAAAGCACCCAGCGACAAGTCAGCGATCAGGGCAATTTCCGGCTTGCGCGTCGGCCACTCGGTGCCGGTAATGCGAGGAAATTTTTTCGGCACCAGGTTGGTGATCATAATGCCGGCAAACAAACAGGTCACAAACAAAGGCAACTGAAGCCCAAAACCTTCAATAACCTCGTTCAGAATCAAACCCAGAATGGCCGATATATGAATGGCCAGTACCGCATCAAGAAAACCAAAAGCGGTAATAGTGACGCCCTCTTCCTTTTCCGCCACCCCAATATCCAGAGCCTCTTTCTCTGCGGGTTGCAGCTTATGCTTGTTAATCAGGAATTTGGCGATCGGCCCGCCCATCAAACTGGCCAGAATCAAACCAAAGGTGGCACTGGCAATACCAATTTCCATGGCGTTGCTGACGCCATAATCCTCAGCAATCCTCGGTGACCAGGCGATGGCAGTACCATGGCCGCCAATCAGGGAGACGCTGCCCCCTAACAAACCAACCGCGGCATCGAGATCAAACAGCGTAGCCACACCAATCCCCGTCAGGTTCTGGACCAGCATATAGCCGATGGTGATGCCCAGCAGAATAATCAGGGGCATGCCGCCCTTCAGCAGATCCTTCAGATTGGAGTTGATACCAATGGTGGTAAAGAAATAGACCAGCAAGACATCGCGGGCTTCGAGGTTGAAGTCAATATCGACCGGAATCACCAGATAAATCAAAGCAAACAGAAGGGAAAACAGAATACCGCCAGTGACCGGCTCGGGAATACTGAACTCTTTCAGAAAACCGATGGCATTGTTCAAACGGCGACCCACAAAGAGTACGACTATTCCCAGGGTCAACGTAAACAATGCATCGACATGCAGCACATTGGCGACTTCATCAAACTCCATTGATGGCTCCTTGATTTTTTTATAGTAAACGTTTTGATTATTGATAATGAGCTAATGGCTACATCCTAGCAAACATCAGGGTTAACTGCCTGTCCCTAGTCACACTTGACGGGTTCACAGGCCTTACATAGGCTTGAATAAACCGCCATATTCAGGAGCCTGCCCCATGAGTCGATCATCGATGTTTTCTCCTGCTATCAACACTGCCTGCCAAAAGAGGGGATCAAAGGAACACCCCGTCACGGGGGCAATAGTGATAAGCCTGTTTTTATTAAGCGCTTTAATCCCGCTACGCGCCCTTGCCGCCAATATTGTGTTATTGACCAATAGCGAATGGCCGCCCTATTTCAGTGAAGGACAGAAACACTACGGCATTGGCTCTCATATTGTTACCGAAGCCTTCGCCCTGGAGGGAATCGAGGTTGAATTTCGCTTCTTCCCCCCTCGCCGCGCGCTGGAATTGGCCAAAAACGGTGATTTCGACGGCACCGTCGGCTGGCAGCTAAACGAGGAACGCAAACAATTCCTGATTGCCAGCGACACCATCTGGAAAACCGATTGGGTCTTCTTTCACCTCAAATCCACCCAATTTGACTGGAACAGCTTTTACGACCTGGGCGACCTGCGAATAGGCGGCACCGTGGGTTATATGTACACCCCGGAATTTCAACAGGCGGAGCGAACGGGCCTATTCAGTCTGGACCGCGGGCCATCGGACGATCAGGGTATGAAAAAGCTTATGGCCAGGCGCTTCGATATATTTCCGCAAATCAAAGAGATCGGCTATTACCAGGCCTCCCGTCTCTTTACTCCGGAACAACGCGCCCTGCTGACCCATCACCCCAAAGCCTTTGGTCACCATAAAGACCAGCTGCTCTTATCCAACAAAAACAAGGACAGTGCGCAATTGATGGAGCGCTTCAATAGAGGGCTGAAAAAGCTTCGTGACAGCGGCAAGATGCAAGCATTCTTTGATGCTCTGGAGCGTGGCGAGTACAATCTCCCCACTGATAGTTCTTCACCTTCTGGAACCCTAGATGCAACTGAATGACCCTTTTGGCCGTATGGCAACCAAACGCCAACGCGAGTACGAAGTCGTCCGTGAATCCCTGCAAGGCTCCGATGTCACGACACCGGAAGCCGGTCAAGACTTGCTGAACAATATACGTCAGCGCGGCAAATGGATGATGGGACTGGCTGTCCCGGTGGCCCTGGTGCCTTCTGTTATTGTCCCGCAGTTTGCCCTGGCCTTTATTGTCACCGGCGTCCTCTTTATCGCCTGGACCTTTACCACTACCCGCAACGGCTTGCGTTATGTGCAGCGGTATATTGATGAAGAGTTGTCAGCCCCACCGGCCTCAGGCGAGGAATCTGCGTCTGAGACCGGCTCTGCCTGATTTAATACCCCGTTTTTTTGTATTGGCTGAAACGAGCAGGTATTCATATCCGGCCAAGAGTTTTCTATAGCTCTGGTGATCCATTTGAATACCTATTTTTTTGATACCCACCAAAGAGTGAAATACTAAAAAAATCATCGGATCTGCCAGAACTTGGGGTGAGCACCAGTCCATCTAACTGACCTTGATTGTATTGAGCATACCGATGAAGGGAATAACAACCCCAAAAACCACATTCGCCACCGCATACTGTCTGGTATGCTGAACCGGTAAAAGGGGTTTCACTTCCGCGCTCGTATACAACCCGTTCCCTGATTTCCAAATCGACATCGATATCTTTTGCATCGCTTAACAGAACACGGCAATAGATCAAATCAGCGGCTAGTATAAACAGCGGAATAAGTATGCAAGCCGATACGGCCAATACTGTTTTTTTAAGAGATATTGTCATAAATTGATTAGTACACAAGGGCACTAAAAAGTTCGTTGCTTACCCAGATTAACTCATATTAATTCCGAGCACCCTTGGCCGGTGGGGTGGGTATTGACGGAGCTTGTTTTTATCGAATGATTCATTGATCTCGTGACCCGGAACTGGACCACTTAGCAGAAACCGATTAGCGACATCACCTGATTGATATTTCTGAGATCATAAACGGACTGAGCGTGTTCTATACGACTACCGACCAGCACGAAATTATAACCGAGCTCGCTACTGGCTTTTTTATCCCAGGCTGCATCACCAAAATAGGTGACACTGTGCTTTGCATCTACATGCGCCCTTTGGATTGCGGCCTTCATGATCTCTGCTCTTGAGTAGTGATCATTGGATGAGGCAATAGCAATGCCGGAAACATCGATACCTGCGGATTGAAGCTTTAATGTTGCCGATTCTTTCCACCCCCCTGTTGCAATAGAGAGGCTTGCCGCTTCATGTGCCTTTAAGTATTTGATTAACGCTGAGGCTCCAGCTATTTCATTAACAGGGTTCTGTGATACATACCTGTTCAGTTTTGCTATAAAGCGATGCTTTACAGAGCGATGAATTTGTTCAAGGTTTTCAGTAATCCCCTGCCTATACAAGTGCTCATTGAGGATCCCTGCATCAGAAACATGCTTATAGCCATCCCAGTTTGAATCTATTTTATGGCCAAGAACCTCTGAAACTGCCGCGACAAAGCATTCTTCATCGAAGTCGTATGATTCAATCAGGGTTCCATCAACATCAAACATTATATGATGCAATATCACCTCCTTAGCGATATAAGAGCACTGAGGAAAAAGTCTACCAAAGTCCGACACCCAGATTCCGCATACCCTGGTAATATGTGCCCGCTATTCCATGAACTCTATTCAGATCAATCAATATTTAGCATCAGGTAAGCCAGACTGCGGGGTCCACACCAAAATTGATACTCTACCCATACCTATTAATAAAAATCCATGTAAGGCGACTCGGGGGTTCTTAAAAAATGCCACCTGAACGCCCTGCTAGACAATACCTCTACGACGCCTATAAACAAACCACCCGTAAAGGCCTACCAGAACCGGGGATGACAGGATTGAAAAATAGGTAATCAGCAAAAGGATCGTATAGGCACTGTCGTTTGCCGACCTCTCATGTTCCTCCAAGCCGGCCATCAGTTTAAAAACCACATGCTCCAGGTTTAAGGCTGCCAACACGGCGACTATTAGGGTTAGCGGCAGTAGTGTGGCAACAATAACGCAAAAGCCTGACAAGCGAGCCACCGACTTCAGGTACTTGAACAACAAGGCTACCCGCCAGATAGCGACCACAGCCAGAAACCAGACATTTGCCAGCTGCGCCGATTGCAGCGACATAAACCGCTCAACCGGTATGGCATAGAGGATTGCCGGCGGCGATGTTAGAGAGACAAAGAGCAGTACATTCTTATAGCTCCAGTTGGCGGGCTTCAAGGGTAATATGATGACCCAGAGTATAAAGGCCAGGACGAAAATATAGCCCACAGAGCCTAATCCCATATATTGCCAAAGATCAGCCCTGGGGTTATCCCAGTACCGCCCAACACCACATAACCACGTAACCCCTATACCAAAAGCCAGGTATCCGTTAAACAGGGATAGATCCAGCTTGAACTGACGGAAGGTTAATAGCTTGATTTCGTCCGAAAGGATTTTTCTTAACTGAGTGATAGAGAGGCCTTCCTATGGTTCTGAACTTTGGATTTAATTCCACACTCTTTAAATCTCAAGATGATATGAAGAATAAATCAGGATACCAACAAAGATAAGAACTACACTCACTGTCGCCCGTTTCGTATTTTTATAAGCCTTTTCTCCAGACTTCACAACCTGCCACTCTTTTTTTAGCAAGTCTTGAGATAACCGAACAACATCATTGATTAGATTCTTGATTTCATACTTGTTAGACATCGAATCAGGGTCTGATAAATGTTCTTTCGCCTTTTCTAATTTACTAATTAGCTCGGAATCTTCCTCTCTGTTTAGCCGCAAGAGAACCCGATATCGACACTCATCAAATGTCATCAAGTCACGCCTTGATGACTTATGAAAATCCTCCAGCCAATCCGTCCCTTCAAACGCATTCTCTTTTGCATTTTCCCGAATCTGAATTAGCTGCCATGAATTAGAAATTCTATCAATGCATGAGGTGATTTTTGATATATCATCCCTTAATGAATCAATCCAGTCCTGGCGAAACTCTGAAATTTTCCCCTCTTTTTGATTGATAAGAGAAACAAATGAAAAGATGCCAGTGAGCGTTGCCGCTACAACGCCGCCTAAAGCAATAAACACCGTGTTTGGTAATTCAGCAATCTGTACGTCCATATAGTATCTCTAGCCTCCATTCCTGAAATACAAATACGAGAATTTAACAAATCATCAACGTCATTTAACGGGCAATAAGGGCTCTGCTCCCTAATTGTTTCTTACTTTGAATATAACATAAGACTTGTAGCTGACTGAACGTTTCCAACTGCGCACAGTAGTCTTACTCAGGGGTAACCTTAACGTGGTTTAGCCACTCTCTCGGTGAAAGACCACATTGCGCTTTAAATGCCCGCGATAAAGCTGATTCGCTTTTATACCCCGCTTCCTCCGCCACCAATTTTAAGGACTGCCCGCTTTTAATCCATTTCTGCACCAAGCCAATTCGCCAGCGCTGTAAATACCTGGCAGGGGTTTCGCCCAGGGTTTCGCGAAAGGCATTCGAAAATGCGCTACGTGACATATGTGCCTCGGCGGCCAGGCTTGCAACAGTCCAGTCAACTTCGGGGTTTTCATGTATCGCGACGATTGCCCGGCGCAATTTCTCATTAGCCAGCCCCGCAAGCATTCCTACTTTGGCAGCACCTTGCTCCATAAATTCTCTTAAAAACTGCACCATCAGTACTTCAAAAAGCCGATCCAATACCACCTGGCGGCCACAATTGCAGGCACTGGCCTCGGCGAAGAGTAATGACACAACTTGCTCGCAATGGGGCAGTGATGCGAGAGGTGAACAAAAGCTGTCAGGCAAAGCGTTGGCAATGGGATTGGCTTGTTCTCCCTCGAAGGATAGGTTCGCACAAAGAAAATCAGCGCCGGCCTCATTATCGGTAACAAAATGCCTGGGCAATGGCCTGGGGTAAAAGAGCAAACTGGGCTGCTCCACTGCGTAAGCTTTCTTGGTGCCGTGCCAAACTTCCACGTTACCGGAACGAATCAAATGCAATTGCCCTGAGGATGCCGCCAGCTCTACGGCATTACGGCCGCACAAAGCGCCGGACTGAAAGTGCTGCGCCCTAAGCGAGAAGTGTTCAAACAAAGAAGCTAGACGATCAACCATAAAATACGCCTGCAATGTTTTGCGTCCTAAATGTATCATTTAAGACAGCTTTGTCCAGCATAATGAGCCCTCATCAACGCAAACCCACCAACAGATTTAAGAGGACTCAGATTATGAAACCCGAAAAGATCGTTTACAGCGCACAAGCAATATCAACCGGAGGACGTGAGGGTTACTCAGAATCAAGCGATAAAGCGCTTGCCATAAAGCTTTCCACCCCCAAGGCATTAGGCGGTGCCGGTGGTGATGGTACTAACCCAGAGCAGTTATTCGCAGCCGGCTATTCCGCATGCTTTCTGGGTGCGCTGAAATATGTTGCGCAAAAACAAAAAGTAGCACTGCCAGAATCAACCAATGTCGCTGCCGAAGTAGGCATTGGCCCTGTTCCTAACGGTTTTGCCCTTGAAGTGACATTGACGATTTCAATCAACGGTGTTCCCGAAGAGCAGGCGCAAAGCCTGATAGAACAAGCCCACATAGTCTGTCCTTACTCCAACGCTACTCGCAACAATATCGATGTAAAGCTGGTGTTGAGTAAGCAAACCCAATAATTTTCTAATCAACTGGAGAGCTAACATGAAGCATCTAATACGTAGACTGGCCATTGGCATGATGGGCGCTGCATTATTGACATCGACGGCGTTTGCAGGCGATGACTACCAACGGAGTGCAAGTACAATAACCACCAAGGACAACGTAGAAATTTACTACAAAGACTGGGGCCCCAGAAATGGCGAAGTTGTGACCTTTAGCCACGGCTGGCCACTAAGCTCCGATAGCTGGGAATCACAAATGCAATTTTTGGCTGAGCAAGGTTATCGTGTGGTAGCGCATGACCGCAGGGGCCATGGACGCTCGTCGCAACCCTGGGAAGGCAATGACATGGACCACTACGCCGACGATCTCGCCGAGGTGATCGAAACACTCAGACTGAAAGATGTCACCCTAGTCGGGTTTTCAACCGGAGGTGGAGAAGTGGCACGCTACATTGGGCGTCATGGCACAAAAAATGTGAAGCGCGCTGTATTGGTGAGTGCGGTGACACCTTTTATGCTAAAGACAGAAGACAACCCCATTGGGCTAACGTTAGATGTCTTTGATGGTATCCGAAAAGGTCACGCTGAAAACCGTTCGCAACTCTATTTGGATATTGCCTCAGGACCATTCTTTGGCTTCAATCGCCCTGGCACTAAGCCATCGGACGGTCTAGTTCAATCGTTCTGGCGACAGGGCATGATGGGTGGCGCAAAGAATACCTATGATTCGATAGCGGCATTTTCGGCAACGGATCTTCGCGGCGACCTCGCCAAGTTTGACGTACCAACTCTGGTGATACATGGCGACGACGATCAAATTGTGCCCATTGAGCTTTCAGGCATACCTGCGGCGAAGATAGTGAAAGGCGCCAAGCTGATGATTTACACAGACGCTCCACACGGTATTACCGATACGCATAAAGATCAGCTTAATCAGGACTTGTTGAATTTCTTACAAGGGCAGTAAAGAAAGCCCTAATCTAAAGAAGCCGGTGCTTGCATCGGCTTCTTTTTCGGCAAGCACACGGAGTGAAGCCGAAAAGTGGTGCACATGGAAGTTGAATTCGGGAACCGTCCGCTATTTTTGGGAAAACCTCACTCTGCCCCTTAAATTATTGGTCTGGTTAATGCATTTATCGCACATTCCTTTCTACAAAGCTGTTTAGCTCAGAAAGCGAACGAACCACATGTAGTGACTTATTAGCCGACTGTTTCTCTAACCTCTGCAAAAAGCCATCATTCCAAAATTTCGGACAAAGTTTTAACACTTTATAGCTTTCTAGTGTTCCCTTCAGTACCGAACTTCCATCAGGCCACCCCTCAGGCTTTAAAAATAGTCCTTTTAAGAACCGTTTTGTCACTAACCAATAGGTAGTCGAGTAAGGCAATTCTATGTAGATCAATGTATCAGCTTTTTCTAAACGTCTATTAAATGAATCCAATGAATTAATTGGCCCGAAGCCTTCTATGATCCAAGCTTCAGATGAGAGAATATTCTCGTGAGCTTCAACGTAGCTCTGTCGATCTATTTCTTCTCCATTTTCTTTATATAAAATTGAGTCTAAGGCATGCAATTCTATGCCTGTAGCTGATGCAATTTTTTTACTTAAAGTGGATTTTCCACTACCGGGCTTACCAAAAACAGCTACTTTTTTCATTCTACCTCCCTTCAATTAGAACAAAGCACCCGAGGCAGAAACAACAAACCCGCCTCTAGGGCGGGTTTGATAAATTAGTAACGCATCAAAAATCCCACCATTCCTATGGAATGATGATAATTCGAACTGTCTGTTGCGTAAGATTCATATTCATTCGGTCATACTGATAGACGGGCAAGTTAATGTCAACCACGTCATCTCTGAATAATGCGGGTCAAACCTTGAGTACCAACCTTGAGGGTCAGACCTTACATTTCACACTTGGTCCGATAGTGAGAAGAGAAATGTCAAATGTAAGGCCTGACCCCATAAATTCAGAACCGTTTTGTCACTAACCAATAGGTAGTCGAGTAAGGCAATTCTATGTAGATCAATGTATCAGCTTCTTCTAAACGTCTATTAAATGAATCCAATGAGTCAATCTTGAGGGTCAGGCCTAATAAGATGACTCGCCTCCCACCCTAAACTAGGCTGAAGGTGACGAAACCCAAGAGGCGAATCATCATGAATATTCAAACACT
>NZ_JAKSDZ010000032.1 GCF_023509475.1 Aestuariirhabdus haliotis
CCTTTTTGAAAGGTCTGGACCTTACTGCAAAGACGTGCCGCGATTCTGGATTCGCCTGAAAGCCAGAGTTCATCTGAATTAATCAGAGGTGCCTTTACAGAGGTCCTGAGTAGTTTCACTTATTGCTCGATTCTGACGAACAGGTATTCTGTTCTCAGTTGAGGTAAATAGCGTGACCAGACTGACACTGTCTCGCTTTTTACCTGGCTGATTGGTGATTCGATTGAATGTTGATGCTCTTTATAAGGCGCACGGCTAAACGCTGCTCTATAGACTACTCTTTTCAATCTGGATACCCTAAAGTCCCTGTCGCCGAAACGGGTAGTAAATGGCCGCTGTTGTCCCGCCGATTTACTGTCAACAATCCCCGATCGGTTTCAGCGACAGATGACATCCAAGTGAAGACACGTTAAGAGACTGACAGGAGCACCCTTAGGCTATGAGTTTGTTCTGGATACCGCTACTGCCGATGTTCGGTACCCTGATCCCTCTGCTAGCCGATCGTTGGGGCCGCAGCACCTGTGCACTTTTGACCGCACTGGCGCCGGCCATGGCACTGGCCATCGTGCTCAGCTACCTGCCCGAGGTGCTATCCGGGCAAACCCTACAAGAGACCATCAACTGGATTCCCTCGATTGGTCTGCAGGCCTCTTTCCACCTTGATGGTCTGGCTCTGCTGTTTTCAATTTTGATCCTGGGCATCGGCCTTCTGATCATTCTTTACGCTCGCTATTATCTGTCTGAAAAAGATTCCATGGGCCGTTTTTACGCCTACCTGATTCTTTTTATGACGGCGATGCTCGGTATCGTACTGTCGAGCAACCTGATCCAGCTATGGCTTTACTGGGAGCTGACCAGCATCAGTTCCTTCCTGTTGATCAGTTTCTGGTCGCACAACAGCGATGCCCGCAAAGGCGCACGCATGGCGCTAAGCGTAACCGGCGCCGGCGGCCTGGCGCTACTGGCCGGACTCTTGATGATTGGCGATATCGTTGGCAGCTACGACCTGAACGTGGTTCTGGCCAGCGGCGACCTGATTCGTGATCACGCTAACTATACGGTGGTTCTGGTTCTGGTGTTGCTGGGCGCTTTTACCAAATCGGCCCAGTTTCCGTTTCATTTCTGGCTACCCCATGCGATGGCCGCTCCCACCCCCGTCAGTGCCTACCTTCACTCGGCGACCATGGTCAAGGCCGGCCTGTTCCTTTTGGCCCGATTCTTCCCCGTGCTATCCGGAACCGAACAATGGTTCCTGATTGTCAGCCTGACCGGTCTGGCGACGCTGTTACTGGGTGCGTATATCGCCCTGTTCAAACACGATCTGAAAGGACTGCTAGCCTACTCCACCATCAGCCATCTGGGCCTGATCACCCTGTTACTGGGCCTGGATAGCCGATTGGGCGCCGTGGCTGCGGTGTTCCATATTATCAATCATGCCATTTTCAAGGCGTCGCTCTTTATGGCTGCGGGTATCATCGATCATGAATCGGGCTCACGGGATATGCGCAAGCTAAATGGCTTGTGGAAGTACATGCCCTATACCGCAACCCTGGCGATGGTCGCCGCGGCATCCATGGCCGGCGTGCCCCTGTTTAACGGTTTCCTCTCCAAAGAGATGTTTTTTGCCGAGACCCTGGACCAGGGCGCTTTGGGCTCCCTATCCTGGATGATTCCCGTGCTGGCCACGGTCGGCGCTACCTTCTCGGTCGCCTATTCGATTCGTTTTATTCACGATGTGTTTTTTAATGGCGAACCCATCGATTTACCACGCACTCCCCACGAGCCCCCGCGCTATATGAAAGTACCGGTGGAGATTCTGGTCGGGCTCTGTTTGCTGGTCGGCATGTTCCCCCAGTTTATCGTTGGCGACTTGCTGGCCTCCGCCTCCAGTGCGGTGCTGGGCGGAGTACTGCCGGTCTACAGCCTGTCCATCTGGCACGGCATCAATCTGCCCCTGATGATGAGTCTGGTGGCGATGACTGGCGGCCTGCTGATCTACCACAACCGCCGCAACCTGTTCCGCTTCCAGGCCCAGTTTCCTGAAACCGATGCCAAGGTGGTATTCGATGATTGCGTGCAATGGATCCTTGCCCAGTCCGCCCGCTTTATGAACTGGCTGGATAGCGGCTCTTTGCAGCGCTATATGCTCTACCTGATGTTATTGGCGTTGGCCCTGATCGGTGCGCCTATGATGGAGCTCAATACCACCGCCGGTCTGCGCCCCGAGATTCCACTCAACAACGTTATGCTGGCGGGAGCCGTTCTGCTCTGTCTGTGCGCGCTTGCAACCGTCGTCTGGCACCGCAAACGACTGATTGCCCTGTTGATGCTGTCGGTAGTCGGGCTGATCGTTTCGATCAGCTTCGCCGTGTTCTCTGCCCCTGACCTGGCGCTGACCCAGCTGCTGGTTGAAGTGGCAACCATCATCCTGTTGCTGTTGGCCCTGTTCTTCCTGCCGCAACGCACCCCCAAGGAATCGAGTCCATCACGCATCGTTCGTGACCTTGGCATCTCCGCCTTAATTGGTGGCACCATCGGTACCATCAGTTACGCCTTGATGACCCGCCCCCTCGACACCATTTCCGATTTTTTCCTGGCCCACAGTAAAACCGGTGGCGGCGGAACCAATGTGGTCAATGTAATCCTGGTCGACTTCCGAGGCTTTGATACCTTTGGCGAGATCACGGTTCTCGGCATCGCAGCTCTGGGTATCTACAAGCTGATCGCCCAAATGCGACTGTTTATGCCCACCAGCGACATCGACGGACGCGCCTGGGCGAAGGACAAACACCCCATGATTCTGGGGGTTATCTCGCAAGGGATGTTACCCCTGGCATTGCTGGTATCCGCTTATATTTTCCTAAGAGGCCATAACCTGCCCGGCGGAGGCTTTATCGCCGGTCTGATCACCGCCCTGGCACTGATCCAGCAGTACATCGCCCACGGTGTGGACTGGATGAAACAGCGCCTGAAACTGGATTACCAATGGCTGATTGGCAGCGGCCTATTAATCGCCTTTGCCACCGGTAGCGGTAGCTGGTTATTCGATCGTCCCTTCCTGACCAGCTGGTTTGATTATTTCACCCTGCCCGTGGTCGGCAAGTTCGAACTGGCCAGTGCCTTGCTGTTTGATCTCGGCGTCTACTTAACCGTGATCGGCGCCGTGCTGCTGATTCTGGCCAACCTCGGCAAACTCACCACCGGCGAACGCCCCACCCAAACGGAGCACGAATAGATGGAAGCGCTCTTTGCTCTTTGTGTTGGCGTCCTGACAACCTGCGGCATTTTCCTCACCCTGAGGGGCAGGACTTTCCCGGTAGTGATGGGCATCACCATGCTGTCCTATGCGGTCAACCTGTTCCTTTTCGCCAGCGGCCGGTTAAAGCTCAATGGCGCCGTGATTCTTGGCCTGTCCGAAGACTACGCCGACCCATTGCCCCAGGCCCTGGTATTAACCGCCATAGTGATTGGCTTCGCCATGACCGCCTTTGTGGTTATTCTGGCTATGCGCGCCCGAGCGGACCTGGGTGACGATCACGTTGACGGACGCCCCCCCCAGAAGATTGAAGACGCCGACAAAGCTAAGGATCGCGTTTCATGAGCCATTTAGCGATTCTACCGATATTGATTCCCCTGTTAGTGGCGACGCTGCAACTGATCCCCCCCCTGCACAACAGCATTCATCGCCAGCGTATCAGTTCCATTGTGGCCGTTTTGGCATTGTTAGCGGTCAGCATCTTGCTAGTGGTGAACAGCACCGAGCAAACAGAAATCTACGCCCTGGGCGGCTGGCAGCCGCCTTTCGGTATTGTGCTGGTTGCCGATCGTCTGGCATCGATGATGGTTTTCCTGACCAGTGCGCTCGCCTTGGGTGCTCTGCTCTACGCCTGCGCCGGTGAAGATAACACCGGCATGTACTTCCATCCTCTGTTCCTGTTCCAACTCACCGGCATCAACGGTGCTTTTCTGACCGGTGACCTGTTCAACCTGTTCGTGTTCTTCGAAGTGCTGCTGATCGCATCCTACGGCTTATTGATACATGGCGGTGGCAAGCAGAAAACCCTGGCCAGCGTGCACTACGTCACCTTAAATCTGGTGGGATCTGCTTTTTTCCTGTTTGCTCTGGGCATTCTCTACGGCACCATGGGCACGCTCAATATGGCTGATATGGCCAGTACCGTATTCCGCCTGGAAGCTCAGGAAGCGGTATTAGCGCAAACGGGTGCTTTGCTGCTGCTTCTGGTGTTTGGCCTCAAGTCGGCGCTGTTGCCGTTGCATTTCTGGTTGCCACGCACTTACACCAGTGTCAGCGCGCCCATCGCAGCCCTGTTTGCCATTATGACCAAGGTCGGCATCTACAGCATCTACCGGGTTCACGGGGTAGTATTTGGTGAGGGCGCAGGCTTGTTAGCCAACGTCGCCAGCCCCTGGATCTGGCCCCTGGCGATTCTGACCCTGATCGTTGGCTCGATCGGTATATTGGCCAGCCCTACCTTGCGTACCCTGACATCGAATCTGGTACTGGTATCGGTCGGCACCCTGTTATTGACCCTGGTGATCGGTGGTGGCGATGGTTTGGGCGCCGGTCTCTATTACATGCTGCATACGACGCTGGTGACCGGTGCACTGTTCCTGCTGGCAGACCTTATCAGTAAACAAAAGGGCAAAGCCGAAGATCGCTTCGTGCCTTCCAGACCCATCGTTCAATCCGGATTGCTGGGCGGCCTGTTCTTTATTGCCGCCATGTCAGTGATTGGTCTGCCTCCCCTTTCCGGTTTTGTTGGCAAGGTATTGATCCTGCAAGCATCGATGGGAGAAAACGGAATGCTGTGGGTATGGTCGCTGATTCTGGTCAGCGGGCTGGTCACACTGGTAGCCGTATCCCGCGCGGGGACCACATTATTCTGGAAAGTCTCCGGCGATCGTAGTGACGCCCAGCCAGCCTCCAGGCTACAAATACTGGCCGTGGCCTGGCTATTGTTGGCATCACCACTACTGGTTATCTTCGGTGGACCTGCGACCGAATTTACCGATGCCGCAGCGACCCAATTGCAACAGGCATACCCCTCCGTGAAGGAGATGATGAACGCGGTGAATCAGCCATGAACAAGAGCCTTTCTCGCTTATTCCCCCACCCCATGACCAGCCTGTTATTGCTGGTTGTATGGTTACTACTGAACAACAGCATCGATCCCGGTCATATCGTACTGGGCAGTTTTCTGGCGATTCTTATCCCCATTTTGACCGCACCGATGCAATACCCCCAACCGATTTTAAAGAAGCCCTTATTGGCGGTTTACTACGTGCTGCAACTCGCCTGGGATATTTTACTGTCCAACTTCCAGGTTGCGCGCCTGGTGCTAGGGCCAGTTGGTCGGCTCCGCCCCGGCTTTATCGCGATTCCGCTGGAACTCGAAACCGAAGTCGCAATTACCATTCTTGCCAACACCATCTCCCTCACACCAGGAACCGTGTCAGCCGACGTCTCCGATGATCATTGCTGGCTCTATGTGCATGTGCTTAATCTCGGCGATGAAGAGGCTTTGATCCGCACCATCAAGCAACGCTACGAAGCACCGCTGAAGGAGATTTTCGGATGCTAGAGCAAGTCACATTACTCTGCGGCGCCCTCACCGGTCTGGCTCTGTTGCTTAATTTGTGGCGACTGCTGAAAGGACCGACGCTACACGACCGCATTCTGGCGCTGGATACCATGTACATCAATGCCATCGCGCTGATATTGCTGCTGGGTACCCACATGGGATCTCCACTGTACTTTGAAGGTGCATTGTTGATCGCCATGCTGGGCTTTATCAGCACCGTTACCGTGGCCAAATACCTGCTGCGCGGCGACATAATAGAATAGGAAATGACCATGACTCTGGGTACAGAAATACTGATCAGCGCAATTCTGCTACTGGGAGCGGGCATGCTTTTAGTGGGCTCGATTGGACTGGCACGCTTGCCCGACTTCTACACCCGCCTGCACGCTCCCACCAAGGCCACCACCCTGGGTATTGCCTGCATTGTGCTGGCATCGATGCTCGACTCCTGGATCAATCATGACCTGGTCAGTGTCAAGGAACCCGTCATCACCCTGTTTCTATTGATCACCGCCCCCGTTACAGCCTATATGCTGAGTAAAGCGGCCTTGCACTACCGTGTTCGCCCGGTCAAACGCACCCAGAATCAGCATTTAATAAACACGGCCCGCAATCAGCAACCGCCCAAAGCCACCGATATGACCGAATAAAAGCAACCGCTCGACTTGCCATCAACACTATTTCTACCTTTAGCGGCAAAGCGCTTCCAGACCTTTACCGCGCAAGAAATCCCCCACTCGGTTCCTTATTTGCTGCGCTCGATCCAGCTCAGCAATCTCATACCACAGGGTTTGAGCATCGGCGGCGCTGAGCGAACGCAACAAGCATTTAATGCGAGGTAGTCGAGGCGCGCTCAGGCTCAGGGTTTTCACCCCCATTCCCAATAGCAACACCACCGCAACCGGATCCGACGCCATTTCACCGCAGACACTCAGCGGCAGATCACAGCGCTGAGCGATATCGACCACTCGTTTGATTTCAGCGAGTACCGATGGGTGAACAGGATCGTAACGCTGGGCGACCCGAGCGTTGTTACGATCCAACGCCAGCAAATACTGGCTCAAATCGTTCGAACCGATGGAGACAAAATCTATTTGCGTCGACCAGCGCTCCAACTGTGAAATCGTTGCAGGCACTTCCACCATCACCCCGAGTCGGGGCTGTGACACCTGATACCCTTCTTGCCACAACTGTTGGCAGGCATCGAGCAGTAACTCCCTAAAGCTGTCCAGCTCTTCACTGGCACTCACCATCGGCAACAGGATACGCAGATTATTTTTCCCCTGAGCTGCCCGCAACATGGCCCTGACCTGCGTCATCAGCAGTTGCACATTATCCAGGCAGAAGCGAATTCCACGCCAGCCCAGAGCCGGATTCTCTTCATTCGCAATAGGGAAATAGGGCAGCTGTTTATCCCCGCCAATATCCAGGGTACGCATGCACACCGGTTTGTCGGGATAGGCATCCAGGATTTTCCGGTAAGTAGAAACTTGCTCATCTTCAGAGGGAAAATTGTCGTACACCATAAACGGAATTTCGGTTCGATACAGACCCACCCCTTCGGCACCGTGGCGCACTCCAGGCGCAATATCTGCCAGCAGCCCGGTATTGGTGAACAGGCGAATCACCTCACCATCCGTGGTTTGTGCGGGTAGATCGCGCAGATTCGCCAATTGGGACAGCAGCTCATTGTCATCATTAACCAGCTTGCCAAACTCCGCGACCAATGAGGCGCTGGGCCGCAAAATCACCTGCCCCTGATTCCCATCCACGATAATGGTTTCACCACCATTAATCCCCCGCAAGGCTCCCACCCCCAACACCGCAGGAATTCCCATGGCTTTTGCCACCACCGCCGTATGAGAAAGAGAGGATCCCTCGTAGCAGATAATACCCATCAGTTGCTCTGCCGGTACCTGAGCAATTTCGGCAATGCCCACCTGAGCCCCCACCAATACCACGGGACCATCCACGGTCGTATTGCGTAAATCTTCACCAAGCCAGGCGCTGTATAACTTGTTTCCCAGATGCTGGATATCTTCATGGCGCGCACGCAGGTAAGGATCATCCATGGATAGAAACAGGTCTGACAGTTGCTGAATGCTGCGCTTCAAAGCGCTTGGGAGATCATGGCCCTGACGAATCTGTTGCTCGACACTGTCGATCAATGCCTTATCGGACAGGAGCAACTGATAGGCCTCAAAAACGGCTGCAATACTGCTGGAAAACTCGGGATCCAAGGTACGTTGCTGTGTTTCGATGTCTGATCGCACTTGTGCCAATAGCTGGTGCCAGCGCTCGATTGTTAACTCGCTATCAGCACAGGGACAATCGGCGACGCCATAGAGTTCGGTGCCACCACAGAGCAACACGCTACCGATCCCCACACCACTCGAACCCTTTACCCCGGTACGACGCACATTGCTATTTCGAGGCTGGGCGATGGCGACGGAAACCCCATCCAGCAACAGGCTGAGTTGAGACGCCAGGGTGACCAGGAAAGCCTCTTCCTGTTGGCTAATCTGACGCGATTGCCGCCCCTGCACGACCAGCACACCGATGACCCGGCCTCGCCGCACCAGGGGCACCCCACAAAAGCTTTGGAACCGCTCTTCGTGGGTTTCAGCCAGATAGAGGTAAGCCGAATGCTGCTGGGCATTATCCGTATTAATCGGATGTCGACTCTGGGCCACCAATCCCACCAGACCTTTGCCCTGAGGCAGGCGGGTGCGACCCACCGCAGAGGAAGATAAACCATGCGAGGCCAGCAGTAGCATATCGCCATCTTCTTCGGCCATATAGAGGCTGCAGACATCGACCATCATCGATTCACTGATAAGTTCGACAATGGTTACTGCTTGTTGTCGTGGGTCCTCGTTACCCGAGACCGCCTGGGCAATTCGGGCCAGTTCGAGAATCACATCTTTCATTCCCGGTTCTCCGAGAGGACCTGCCAGTAGACACTTCCTGACAGGCGCTAGAAACAATGGGCCAAGCGCTATTAAGCGTTGCTTTTATGACAACTGCAAGCGTCGCTGCAAGGCATTTTCAGCTAAAGTAAATCTGGGTTAACCTCAAGGCATAACCCTCTCATTAGCGTGTTCAATTTCAGCCTTTCGTGCTAATGGCTACAATAGCATTGATACCAGAGCAACCTATGAAACAGATTCTTCGGATTATTACACTGCTACTTATCCTGCCTGCTTATGCAGCGTCACCTCAAGACCCACCCATTGAACCTGCTCTATCACTGAATGTTCAAGAACTGAATCCTGGCTGGTGGAGTGTTATCGAATCATTACAGGGTAACCAGCGAATATCGTTTATTAACAATATTCGAGACTATCTTGAGCAGGAATATGACGCCCTTGATAACCCTGAAGTTATTCAAAACAGAAAAGTCATCGACTCTATCCTTGATCGACTATCGAGACCCAACAATGCTACTGACTCTCAAATAGAACTACCCACCCCCAAGGACCAATACAGCATTCGAGAATGGCTTGAACTGCATCGAAAAAACAGTCACCTGACCAATGAAATCTCATTTTTGCGCGATGAACAAAAACGAGTAGATAACATCGCGACCGATTTACGAAGTACCATTTCAGAGTCATTAATTGAATATCGAGCCGCACCTACAGGCTCACAAGAGAAACTGGTCATCGCATCCCAGGCCATACGTTATCAACTGGAGCTATTACTGAAGCGCTCCGAGGTCGCCAACCTTCGACAGACCATTAGCACCTTACAAAAAAATGAACAGAAAGTTTCCGACTTACTTGAATATGCTGAAGAAAACCTGACCCCAACCCCAAAACAATTAGCGATACTTGAAAAAAAAATCTCCACAATAAAAAGTAAAATCGAAAAAAACAACTTATCGGCTTATCAAAAAAAAATCGACGAACTATCGACCAAACCCGACAATGACAAACTGGCTAAAAAAATACGTAATCGGATCCGCAGTCTTGAAGACTACGCAAACGCTATCGATCTTAATTCCCAACTAATTGTGACTCAACTGGAGTTATCGATAGAACTGGGATTATCTGGACAGCCAATGCAATTGCCTCATCCTGTGGAATCCGCATGGGAAGCTTTGGGATCTCAAATTTTAAGACTGAACAGTCAATTTACAGAACTATTGAGCTTACTGAGAAATGCAGATGACATCGAAAGCGAAACCAGTTTCACTAAAACCTGGAGCCGTCTTGGAAAAGGCCGGCAATTCAATTATAGAATCTCCCTTAGATCCGCAGAAATCCAATATCTATTAGCAAGTTACAAAAAGATTGCATTACAGCAGCGTAGCTGGTGGAATCCCGAAAAATTCTTCCCAAGCCGCCTGATTTTACTACTGACAGATAGCCTCGGTGATGCTTGGGAATACCCTCTATTCTCCGTAAATCAATCCCCGGTAACGCCCGCCAGCATTAGCTGGTTTCTGTTAATATTCCTGTTAGGGCTTGTGCTTTCATACCTCTTAAGGCGAGGACTATCAAGGCTCGCCGAGAAACGTACTAACGTTTCCGAATCCGCACTGTTCACCATAGGAAAAATTTTTCACTACATCATTATCAGCATCGCGCTTATATTGGGATTCTCAGCCCTAGGCATCGACTTCTCCAATCTGGCCATCATTGCAGGTGCTCTCGGAGTGGGTATCGGTTTTGGACTGCAATCAATATTCAATAACTTTATTTCAGGATTAATTCTACTTTTCGAACGACCACTCAAAGTTGGTGATCTGGTCGAGCTGGAATCGGGAGTTCGAGGCCGAATCAAGGCCATCAATGTACGCAGCACTCAAATCTCAACCTGGGATAATATTGACATTCTGGTACCCAACTCTGAATTCATCAGCGGTCGCGTCACCAATTATACATACACCAACGACCTGAGACGTTTGCACATTCCTTTTGGTGTCGCATACGGTAGCGACAAAGAAAAGGTTAAAAGCGCTGTTATAGAAGCGGCCTTGAACCAACCATTGACGTAAAACGACAAGGAGCACTCTCCCGACGTCTGGCTGGTTAATTTTGGTGACAGCAGCCTAGATTTTGAGCTAGTCGTCTGGATTCGGGGGAACAAGCTGACAAGAAAAGAAAACCCTGTTTCTCTTTATCTGTGGCAAATTGAAACAAAACTATCGGAATATGGCATAGAAATCCCCTTCCCACAGAGAGACTTGCATCTACGTTCATCCACCCTATCCCCACCTTCTATGACTGAAAGCCATGTAATGGATAAAGATGTTCAACGTGACCAACAATGAGTTTGATTGTTTTTAATCACCCTAACTAGACAAAATTTTCTTAAGAGAGTGAAAAATATAACTTATACCCTCCACTCCGCTAATGCCTTGTCTGCAAAGTTGCAGATATAGAACATCGGGCACTACCCGTAGAGATCCTTAAAAATCAGTAAGTTGAAGCATTCTTATCATAAACATCTATTTAATTCGAGCCATACAAGAAAAAAATTTGATCCGGCTGTGCAAGCCACGCGTAGCTATTGTGAAGGCACCAACAGCACATCTATAGAGGATCGGATAATGAAAAGCACATTACCTATTTTGTTCACAGCTACAATTTTTTCAACAACGGCAGTTATGGCTGAATACCCGACAACAGATAATGAAGCAGACACCTTCTTCCCTAAAGTCAGGGTTAGTGAGCACAGCCTGGGCTATAACTATCCAGGTTCAAAATACGAAATCGCGCCACACGCTGATCCTGAAATCGACGCAAAAATGGTCAACACCGAAGTTAAAAGCACTGATGAGGCGTACTCCTTCTTTCCAAAAATAAGAGTCGACGAACACAGTCTGGGCTATAACTACCCCGGATCCAAACATGAACTACTAAAAGCTCATTAAGGCTGGTCATATTACTGACCCGCTATTAATCACCATCTATTGAATTCAAAATTGGCTTAGTAGAAACCTAAAAAAACGGCATGAATAGTGCCGTTTTTTTGAATACCCTCATTTTTGCACATCACCGAGCTATTCCCGGCTAGCTTGAGGCTTCAGACTTTGAGAACTCATCGAAAAAATAATCCCATGCATTCCATAAACGAGCATTTATGGACTGCTTTTTTATCAGGATGATATTCGCCATTCTGCTATAGGAATCGTACATCCGTTATAGACAGCTAAGAAGATACGGGACTCCCTCGACATCATGAATAGACCCTAGCCTTGAGAAGGTTTGTCTTTTCACTTCAACAGATAATTGGCAGAAGGATCTACAATCATATGGCTTCCCATGGCCTGACGCCCCAGCAGCATCAGATAGGACATTTCCGAGCGGTCCGCCAAGGTTAACTGTATTGGCCATTCCTCCCCCCCCATACGTAGTCGAGTGTCTATTCGGTAACGTTTTTGGAAAGTACCGTTGGAGCTTTTGACTTTACGTTTGCCCGTAATTTTCGCTTCACAACGAACGATAGACTCCACTTGATGAATATCCGGGTGGATATCAAAGCGAACCCAGGTTTCTTCAGCTTGTTCGAACTCTTCCAGGTTATCCACATGCAAGGAGGAGGTTTGTGCGCCAGTATCAATACGAACATGCAATCCACAAATTTCAAGTTCGGGCAGGTCACATTGCTCAATGGCACCCACCAGCATTTTTCCTTTTACTCGTTCCATAGATTGAAGCCTAATCCCGTGCCAAAGAGGAAGGAGAATCGCTGAGCGGGTCGGTCGTATCCTCTGGTATCAAATAGTCTTGCATGGTTTCCAGGCTTTCCATGACCCCATCCGGCTTTTTAAAATAAGCAATGTGGTATAACGCTTCGCCCTCTTGCACCAACGGAATATTTTGCTTACCGATGATGATGCCTTCGTATTTTGTCACCACGCTATTGAGCACCTCACCATAAGGGTCTTTAATGATCGCCAGCTCATCGCCTTTGGAGACATAATCGCCAAGCTCCTTTAAGTGGCTGATAAAGCCGCTCTCGGACGCCCTAACCCAAACACTCTGTCGCGCTTCAAAGGGTTCTACGGGTGATTTTTTACGAGCTTTCGTGATCATGCCAAGCTGACGCATAACATTGATCACCCCACGGTACCCTGCACGAATAGACAACTCATCAAAACGCAGGGCTTCACCGGCTTCATAGAGCAGAATTTTCACTCCCAGCTCGGATGCGCTTTGACGCAGGGAACCATCACGCAAGTTGGAGTTGACCATAACCGACACGCCAAAGGCGCGAGCCATTTCTCGAGTTTCGTCATCGTCAAGATTGGCCCGTACCTGAGGCAAGTTACTGCGATGAATAGCCCCTGTGTGCAAATCGATACCATAATCACATTTCGATACGATTTCCTGCAAAAAGAGATTCGCTACCCGGCCCGCAAACGTGCCACGACTGGAGCCCGGGAAAGAGCGATTCAGGTCGCGCCGATCCGGCAGGTATCGGCTCTGGTTCAGCACGCCATATACATTCACAATGGGTACCGAAATCAAGGTACCTCTCAGTTTTTTCACCGATTTACTTTTCAGCAAGCGGCCAATAATCTCAACCCCGTTAAGCTCATCACCATGAATCGCCGCACTCACAAACAGCGTAGGCCCCGGACGCTTACCCCGGGTAACGAATACCGGTATTCCCATGCTGGTATCCGTGTACAGGCGTACCGAAGGTAGCTCCAGCCGTTTGCTTTCACCGGGCCCTATTTTTACTCCTGCAATTTCCAAAGGATCCGACATACCGCTTACCCCTTGCCTCGAGTACGGGTGCTGTTGGGTTTGGCCTTCTTAGATATGTGATCAAATATCATTTTGGCAACATCCTTACCGGTTGCGGTTTCTATCCCCTCCAAGCCCGGCGATGAGTTCACCTCCATCACCAGTGGACCGTTATCGGAGCGCAAAATATCTACCCCACTCATTCCCAGCCCCATGGCCTTGGCGGCCGCAACAGCGGTCTTGCGCTCTTCCGGCGTCAAACGAACAATCTCCGCCGTACCACCACGATGCAGGTTGGATCGAAATTCGCCCTCACTGGCCTGACGTTTCATGGCCGCAACCACCTTATCCCCAATCACCAGACAACGAATATCCGCGCCTCCCGCTTCTTCAATATATTCCTGTACCAGTATATTGGCTTTAAGTCCCATAAAGGCTTCAATAATGCTTTCCGCCGCCTTTTTGGTTTCCGCCAGCACCACCCCTATACCCTGGGTGCCTTCCAACAGTTTGATGACCACCGGAGCCCCCCCTACATTTTTTATCAGGTCATCAATTTTATCCGGGTGATGGGCAAAACCGGTGCGCGGCAAACCAATACCTTTGCGAGACAACAACTGCAACGAGCGCAACTTATCCCTTGAACGGTTGATCGCCACCGATTCATTGATGCTGTAGGTGCCCATCATCTCAAATTGCCGCACCACAGCAGTGCCATAAAAAGTCACCGAGGCGCCGATGCGTGGAATCACCGCATCGTACCTGGGCAAGGCTTCCCCCTTGTAGCGAACCGAGGGGTTACTGCTGGTGATATCCATATAGCAATGCATGGTGTCGATAACATCCACCTCATGGCCCAGCATCTCACCCGCTTCTTTTAAGCGGCGAGTCGAATACAACCTGGGGTTACGTGACAATATTGCAACCTTCATTAGATCATCCTCTGGACAGATTCGAATAACCGATATGTCGAGGAGTATAGGCCAACACAATGCTTCCGGTTACTGCTATTTTGACCGCATAAAAGCATAGCAATTCGCCCTCGTTTGAAATCGCTTCTCCCTCCGAACCGCAGCAGCACCAAACATTTTTCGAACAATAAAAAGGGCGCCAATAGCGCCCTTAATACCCAAGCCTTAGTAAGGCAGCCCTGAAAAATTTACGCCGCCTGAGCCTGAGCTGCGACAGCCGATCGGTTCAGGGCGCTGAGAATAGCGCTCAGGGAAGCGTTGACGATATCTTCGCTGATGCCCACACCGCAAACGCGCTCACCGTCCACATTCAGCAGCACATAAGCAATGGCTTTGGCATCTTCGCCCTGGCCAATGGCATGCTCGGAATATTCCACAACACCAATTTGATGCTCGGATTGCGTTTGCAGTGCTTGCACAAAAGCATCCACGACACCGCCTCCCTCGGCGGCCATGCAAACCGGTTCGCCGGCCACCCTCACCTCCGCCACCAGGCTGTCCTGCTTGTCCCGCCGGGTCACCTGATAGCCTTCCAGATGATAGGGCAGCTTGCGCGATACGTAGGTTTGCCGAAACAGCGACCAGATCGATTCCGGGGAAAGTTCAGTGGCTTCCTGCTCGGCTTGCTGCTGCACTTTCTGGCTAAAGTCGATCTGCATCCAACGGGGCAATTGCAGGCCGTAGTCCCGGTCGAGCACGTAGGCGACGCCGCCCTTGCCCGACTGGCTGTTGATACGAATCACCTCCTGATACGATCGCCCAAGGTCAGCCGGGTCGATCGGCAAATAAGCCACTTGCCAGGCATTACCGGGCTCATAACCGGACAGGCACTTGTTAATCGCATCCTGATGACTACCGGAAAACGCCGTAAACACCAGTTCACCCACATAGGGGTGACGAGGATGAATCGGCAGCTGAGTGCACTCCTTAAAGGTACGGGAGATACGGTCCATCTCTCCTAGCTGTAGCTGCGGATCAACACCCTGGCTGTAGAGGTTCATGGCCATGGTGATGATATCCATGTTGCCGGTGCGCTCGCCGTTGCCAAACAGGGTGCCCTCGACCCGGTCGGCCCCCGCCATCACCGCCAGCTCGGACGCAGCCACACCGCAACCGCGGTCGTTATGGGTATGCACGCTGATTTGCAAAGCTTCCCGGCGCGCGACATGCCGGCAAAACCACTCGATCTGATCGGCATACACATTAGGAGTCGACATCTCCACCGTAGCCGGGAGATTGATGATCACCGGGTTAGATGCCGTGGGCTGCCAAACCTCGGTCACTGCATCCACCACCTCAACGGCGTATTCCAGCTCGGTGCCAGTAAAGCTTTCGGGAGAATATTCAAAGGTCCAGTGAGTGTCCGGGTATTGGGCGGCATATTGGTTCAGCCACTGAGCCCCCTTGACCGCTATTGCTTTCACACCGTCGGTATCCAGGCCAAACACCTGCTCACGCTGAATGGTTGAGGTGGAGTTATACAGGTGAACAATCGCTCTCTTGACGCCCACCAGAGACTCAAAGGTTTTGGCAATAAGCGGCTCTCGCGCCTGGGTCAAGACCTGAACGCTGACATCATCGGGAATCAACTGCTCGTCGACCAGCAAACGTAAAAAGTCGAAATCCGGCTTGGAGGCGGCGGGAAATCCGACCTCGATCTCCTTGAAACCGATCTCTACCAGCAACAGAAACAGCCGTTTTTTCTGTGCCACGCTCATGGGCTCCATAAGCGCCTGGTTACCATCGCGCAGGTCAACGCTGCACCAGTGAGGGGCCACCTCAATCACCCGGTCGGGCCATTGGCGATCGCTCAATTTAATGGGAGGAAAGGGTTGGTACTTACTGTGATCGAAGGCCGTCATGGCTAGGGCTCGCTGTTCGCTTGTGGCAGATTGTTCGGAATATCAGGCACTCCTCCAGCACGCATGCCGGGTAGGCGATTGAGCGCACAGGGAAATGCCGAGATAAATGCCATTATATCGGTGGGCAAGCGCATTTATATTGCTTAATACACCCACGAATAAACCTTTTCAGCAAGAAAAACAAAGTAAAATAGACAATATCAGCAATAAGTACCCAACCATTACCAGGAAAATGCCAATCATGCAGCAAACTCCAGCGAGGGCGCTTTCCACCAGAGCCATTTTTGGCTCTGGAACAACTGTGCTAGGGTAGCCCCACAACGATAACGATGACCCATGGATGTAACCAAAGATGACTCTCACCAAACAATCCTTTATTGCCCTGGCCACCAGCACAATGCTGGCTCTGGGTACATGCTCACTACAGGCCGCAGAGCGCCACGTAGCGATCACCCAAATTGTTGAACACCCGGCCCTGGACGCAGTCCGCAAAGGGGTCAAGGATGAGCTGGCCGACAAGGGCTACAACGTCGATAAGAACCTTAAATGGAGCTACGAAAGTGCTCAGGGCAGCCCGGCAACTGCCGCCCAGATCGCAAAAAAATTCGCCGGTGAATCTCCCGATGTGATCGTCGCTATCGCCACCCCTTCTGCCCAGGCCGCCGCCGCTTCAGCCCGCGGTATTCCGTTGGTATTCACCGCCGTGACCGACCCGGTCGGTGCCAAACTGGTCAAAGCCCTGGACAAGCCGAGCCGATTTATCACCGGTATGACTGATATGTCCCCCATCAACAAACATATGGAGCTGGTACAAACCGTAGTGCCTGGCGCCAAGCGTGTCGGTGTGATCTACAACCCCGGTGAGGCCAATTCGGTTACCCTGGTCGCCCTGGTCAATCAGGAGGCTCCCAAACTGGGCATGAGCGTGGTCGAGGCCGCCGCCACCAAATCTTCCGATGTGCAGACCGCCGCTCGCTCGCTGGTTGGCAAGGTCGATGCCATCTACCTGCCCACGGATAACACCGTGATTTCCGCGCTGGAGGCCATCATCAAAGTAGCCGAACAGAATAAAATCCCTGTGATCACCGGGGATACCGATTCAGTTGCTCGCGGTGCGATCGCCGCGCAAGGTTTTAACTACTACGAAGTGGGTCGCCAAACCGGCGCTATGGTGGCGCGCATTCTCGACGGTGACAGCCCGGCGAGCATTCCGGTGCAAGGTGTCGAACGTGTTGAGCTCTTTGTAAACCCCGGCGCTGCCCAGCGCATGGGTGTCACCCTCAATAGCAACCTGGTCGACAACGCCAAAACCGTTATCCAATAAACACTGTTGATGATCCGTAGAACCCACTGAGGGGCTGTTGTGAGTTTAATTGCCTTTATGGGCGCCATCGAGACCGGACTGCTGTTCGGTCTCGTTGCTTTAGGCGTCTACATCTCGTTTCGTATTCTCGATTTTCCCGACCTCACCGTCGATGGCAGCTTCCCTCTGGGCGCAGCCATCAGCGCCACCGCTATCGTGGCCGGCATCAACCCCTGGCTCGCCACTGCCATGGCACTGGGTGGCGGCGCTCTGGCAGGTGCTTTGACCGCCTGGCTGAATGTGCGCCTGAAAATCCTGCATCTGTTGGCATCCATTCTGGTGATGATTGCCCTGTATTCGATCAACCTGCGCATCATGGGCAAGCCCAACGTTGCCCTGCTGGGCGAGACCACATTGCTGACACCGGTGGAAAACTGGGCCATGCCTTATTACTTCAGTATTCCGTTGGCGTTCACCGGCGTGGTGGCACTGACCATGGTGTTAGTGACCCTGTTTCTTAAATCCGAAATTGGTTTATCCATGCGCGCCACAGGTGCCAATGACCGCATGGCCCGAGCCCATGGCGTGGCTACCGGATGGATCACCATTGTCGGCATGGCACTGGCCAACGCACTGGTGGCATTGGCGGGTTCCTTGTTTGCCCAAAGCCAGGGCAGTGCTGATGTCACCATGGGAGTCGGGGTGATTGTTATCGGCCTGGCCGCGGTGATTGGTGGCGAGGCGATCATGTCGACTCGCACCGTTGTACTGGCAGTGGTCGCCTGTGTACTGGGAGCCATTCTGTATCGGCTGGCCATTGCCTTCGCACTCAACGCCGATTTTATTGGCCTCAAAGCCCAGGACCTGAACCTGATCACAGCGGCGCTGGTAACCATCGCTATCGTGCTGCCCGGTTTGAAAAAGAGCTGGTTCGGCAAGCGCAAAGGAGCCACCCCATGATCCAGCTAGACCAGGTGCGAGTGACCTTTAACCCCGGCACACCACTCGAAAACCCGGCGCTTCGCGGGCTCAGCCTGACGATTCCCGAAGGCCAGTTCGTAACCGTTATCGGCAGCAACGGCGCCGGTAAATCGACCCTGCTTAATGCGCTCTCCGGTGAAATCAGGATCGATAGCGGCCAGGTAAACATCGACGACCGGGATGTCACTCGCCTGCCAACCCATCGCCGCGCAAGTGATGTCGCTCGAGTCTTCCAGGACCCTATGGCGGGCACCTGTGAAAACCTCAGCATCGAGGAAAACCTGTCGCTGGCCATGCGTCGAGGTCGCAACAGAGGGCTGAGACTGGCCAACCGGAAAGAGTATCAGGCGCTGTTCTGTGAGCGCCTTTCAACCCTGGGACTGGGGCTGGAGAATCGGCTGGATGATCGTATGGGCCTGCTCTCCGGAGGGCAACGCCAAGCCGTCAGCCTGCTGATGGCCACCCTGCAACCGATGAAAATTCTATTGCTGGATGAGCACACCGCAGCGCTGGATCCGAAAACTGCCGACTTTGTCCTGCAACTGACGCAAGACATTATCGAGCAACAGCAACTCACTGCGATGATGGTAACCCACAGCATGCGACAAGCACTGGATGTCGGCCACCGCACCCTGATGCTGCACGAAGGCCAGATTGCCTTCGACATCGCCGGTGATAAACGGGACGGACTGGAAGTGGCTGACCTGCTTGAGCTGTTCGCCCGCAACAAAGGAGAAGAGCTGGCCGACGACAGCCTGTTACTGGGCTGACAACGGCTGGTAAAGCGCTAAGAAAATGACATCATCATAGGCTCACTCTCTCAGGTATCACGCCGATTGATGGTGGGCTATCCAGCTCTTTCATCTCGGGCGCCCTGACTTCTGCCAACTGGTAAAATAGGGTTCATTCCTGTTGATTGATCTCCCGAGGCTTTTATAGATGTCTGCCCTTCATTTCTATGCCGGCGATGACGCCCGCAACCGTATCAACCAGTACGGCTTGCAAGCCCAGCATGTGAAAGCCATGGTCGGCGCATCCGGTGGCCCCAAATGGCTGATGCTACGGGAGATCGACCGTTACCTGCTGTCCCAGTTCTTCCCGGCCAGCGAACAGCCCGTGCAATTGCTGGGCTCTTCCATCGGCAGCTGGCGCTTTGCCTGTTACGCGACTCAAGACCCCTTGCAAGCATTCGAGCGCTTCGAGCAAGCCTATGTTAATCAACGCTATGAGACCAAGCCGACGCCGGCTGAGGTCAGCCAGGTCAGCTACGCCCTACTGGAACAATTGCTAGGCCCAGGCGGCGCAGGCCATGCCGTGAAAAACCCTCGCTTTTTACTCAACATCATGGCGGTTCGTGCCAGAGGCCTGTGTGCATCCGAGCGCCAGGGCGTGCTAACCACCGGCGTGGTGTTGGCGGCCCTGGGCAATCTGGCCAGCCGTCGCAGTCTGGGTTTGAGTTTTGAACGGGCGCTGTTCAGTACCGACCCCGGCAATACGCCCTTCAAACAGCTACAGGATCTTCCTCACGGTATTCATCCACTGACAGGTCGCAACCTGGTTCAGGCACTGATGGCGACGGCATCGATTCCGCTGGTGATGTCAGGTGTCGACAATATAGAACAGGCCCCCGAGGGTATTTACCGCGATGGCGGCATCACCGACTATCATTTCGACATTCCGTTTCTGCAAGAACCGGGCATTGTGCTTTATCCGCACTTCTCCCCTCGGGTCGCCCCGGGCTGGTTCGACAAGGCTCTCAAATGGCGCCAGCCCAGCGAGTCAAACTACCGTAATGTCTTGCTGATAACACCGAGTCCCGATTTCATCGCCAGCCTGCCCGGGGGCAAAATTCCTGACCGTAACGACTTTATGAAGCTGAGTAACGACGAACGAATTGCGCGCTGGAATAAGGTGCTTGTTATGACACGTCAACTGGCGGATGAGCTACATGACACACTGTCACAAAACAGGTTGAGCTCTCAATTGAGACCTTTGCCGTTCACTCCGCATTAACGAGCTCTCGGCTCAGGCCACCTCGGAAGGGTGACCCGACCATCAGGAGATTTATTGACTTGCAGGGCGAGATGGCTCAACTCTGGTGTTGTTGGCGACGCTTCTCTTTCATATCGGCGTAAATACGTTTGATCTCGATGATATCAGCATCGATGTCGCCAGTTGGATAGAAAGTAGGGCCAAAGCCACCGGTTTTCGTCGTGTAGTCGACAAAACCCAGGGCAATGGGAACCCCGGCTCCGTGGGCGATATGATAAAAACCGGTCTTCCATTTATCGACCTTGGAGCGGGTTCCTTCCGGTGGGATCGTCACCACCAGCTCATCATTCTTGTTAAAGGTTTCGATCACCTGCTCAACCATATTGTTGGAACGGCTGCGATTGATAGCAATACCTCCCATCCAACGCATCAATGGTCCCATCGGGCCACGAAACAGGGACTGCTTGCCCATCCAGAAGATCTTGAAGCGGAAGATCACCGCCATCGACATGGTGATGGGGAAATCCCAGTTGGTCGTATGGGGGACGGCGATCAAAACGTATTTGGATTCTTCCGGTGGCCGGCCTTCCAGCTTCCACCCGGCCAATTTCAAAATAATCCAGGCCAGGCCATAGCCCACTTGCGACAAGATGGGCGTGTCGTAAACCGTCATTCTCATAATAAAGCCTTGATAACCCGCCCCACTGGTACGGAAAAGTAAAGGTGGCAATCGCCATTGGGTGATTGCATGAAAGGCCGCTACCCTGGTGCCCAACTCTGCAGGTATCGCCGAAGCTGAAAGCGATTGTAGAGAAAAACACTGGTCGTGCCATTTAACGGCGGTTCTATAGCAGAAACCGCGCCCCATAGAGGTATCCGTACCACTCGAGCGGGCGCGATAGTATCACGAAGTCAACAGCACACCCATAACCTCGGTCAACAGAAACACCTACCAAGCTTGACAGCTACCGGCAGAGATTGATTACACTGGTAACCGGTTTGTCTATCCGGCAACCCAGAACAGCCCTCACAAGGGGCCTCCAATAAGAACAGTGTTAACAAACACAAGTATCATCGACTGCTCGCTACCCGCGAGACAGCGAGGAACCTAATATGACGACTATCCATTGCACTACTACCCATATCACTCGGGTCTTAGCTAACTCTAGCTCAACCGCACGCCTCTCTCCTGCGTTATCACTAGCCAGGCAATCAGATACCGGCCCCGCTCCGGCATTCCGGGTCTTATAGTCCCTCTGCATCGAGTATTAGCCTGCTTGCAGGCATTCGTATTCCGGTTTGTTATCAAGCTCGAATCGTTGCTGCATCAATCAATTGCCACGCATTCCACCCGACGGCCTATTATTTATACTGCCACCACGTGCAGACCGTCGCCCTGAGAAACAGGAGATTCGCATGTCCGTATTTAGCCACCCCGATTTCGACCAACACGAGAACGTCCATTTCTGCTTTGACCCCGAAACCGGGCTCAAGGCAATCATCGCCATTCATAATACCAACCTGGGCCCCGCATTGGGCGGCTGCCGTATGTATCCCTACGCCAACGATGAGCAAGCCCTGCGCGATGTTCTGCGCCTGTCTCGCGGTATGACCTACAAATCCGCCGTTGCCGAACTGCCTTTAGGCGGCGGCAAATCGGTCATCATTGGAGACCCTCGTCAACACAAGACCGAACACCTGCTGAGGGCCATGGGACGCTTTATCGACCAGGTCGGGGGCCGCTATATTGCCGCAGAAGATTCTGGCACCAGCGTTCCCGACCTGCGCACCATGGCACTGGAAACCAAACATGTCAGTGGGATCGCCGACCGTCAGGGCATCGACGGTAAACCCGCCCAGGGTGACCCTTCCCCGGCTACGGCCTACGGCGTCTTTGTCGGACTCAAGGCCGCGGTTAAGCAACAACTGGGCAGCGACTCCCTGAGCGGACTCAAGGTTGCCATTCAGGGCTTGGGAAATGTGGGCTACCGTCTCGCACGTCATCTGCACGAAGCCGGTGCCGAGCTCTGGGTCTGCGACCTGTATGCCGAACAGGAGCAACGGGCAGCAGAAGAATTCAATGCAACCATCGTCAAAGGCAGCGATATTTTTTCGTTGCCCGTCGACCTTTTTGCCCCCTGCGCCATGGGTGCCGTGATCAACGCCGATACACTACCGATGCTAAAGGCACGCATTATTGCCGGCGCTGCGAACAATCAGTTGTGGGACGAAACCTTTGATGCTCGCCTGCAGGAACGCGGCATTCTCTACGCTCCGGATTTCGTGCTCAACGCCGGCGGTATTATCGATATTCATTACGAACGCAGCGGTTACGATGCGGCCAAATCCCGAGCCCATGTGGAAAGAATCGCCGACAACCTGAGCGCTATTTTCGAACGTTCTAGTAATGAACAAAAGCCGCCTGGTGACGTCGCTTTGCGCATCGCCGAAGAACGCTTTGTTCTAAAGACACCTTAAGCCCTTCATTCACCAGTGTGATAAATCGACATAAATGGCGCTGCCGATGCAGCGCCATGTCGCCATGCTATAGTCATCGCGAACCCGAATGCCCGACCCCAAGACCTAATAACGGCTGCTGCGGAGACCGCCATGACTGACCAGTTACTCAATGATCGCGACATCGAATTTATGCTCTACGAGCTGCTCGATACCGAACAACTGCTTAACCGAGAGCGCTATCAGGAACACTCTCGCGAAGTCTTTAACGCGACCCTTGATACGGCCAAAACCATCGCACAGAAATTCTTCGCCAATCACAACACCAAAGGCGACGCTAACGAACCCACGTTCGATGGCGAAAATGTGCACCTGATTCCCGAAACCAAAGCCGCCTGGGATGCCTTTGCCGAGGCAGGCTTTCTGGCCGCCCATTACGATTTCGAAGAGGGTGGCCTGCAGATGCCCGAGATTATTCTGCGCAGCGCCATGTCCTATATCACCGCCGCCAACGTGGCATCGACCGGATACCCTTTCCTCACCATCGGAGCTGCCAATTTGATTCACACCTTTGGCAGTGACGAACAAAAAGCCCTGTATCTTCCCCCCATGCAGGATGGCCGTTTTGCCGGCACCATGGCATTGACCGAACCGGGACAGGGATCGGCACTGGCGGATATTATTACCACCGCACGACCGCAGGAGGATGGTAGCTACCGACTGTTCGGCCAAAAGATGTATATCTCCGGAGGAGACCAGTCACTGACCGAGAATATCGTGCACATGGTATTGGCCAAGATCGAAGGGGCTCCCGCCGGAGCCAAGGGCATTTCGCTGTTTATTTGTCCCAAGGTTCTGGTCAATGAAGACGGTTCATTGGGCGAACGTAACGATGTGGCTCTGGCGGGTCTGCTGCATAAAATGGGCTATCGTAATACGACCTCCACCGTGCTCAACTTTGGTGAGCAAGAGGGCGCCAAAGCCTGGTTGGTGGGTGAGCCTCACAAAGGCCTGGCCTATATGTTCCAGATGATGAACGAAGCCCGTATTGGGGTTGGCCTGGGTGCTTCTATCCTGGGTTATCAAGGCTATAACTATTCGCTGGATTACGCCCGCCAACGCCCCCAGGGCCGACTGCCATCCAATCGCGATCCGGAATCCAAGCAGATCAATATCGTTCAGCACGCTGATGTACGCCGCATGTTGCTGGCTCAAAAAGCCTATTGCGAAGGCTCGATGGCGCTCTGCTTGTTCGCCAGTTCATTGTTTGAGGACAGCAATACCGCTCCCGATGAAGCAGAACGCAAGCAGGCTTTCACATTGCTCGACCTGCTGACACCGGTGGTAAAATCCTTCCCTTCCCGTTACGGCCTGAAAGCCAACGAGATGGCAATTCAGGTGTTAGGTGGCGCCGGGTATATTCGCGAGTATCCCGTGGAACAGTACTACCGCGATAACCGCCTGAACCCTATTCACGAGGGCACCGAAGCGATTCATGGCCTGGACCTGCTGGGGCGCAAGATCCCCATGGGCAATATGACGGGCTATCAACTTTTTTCCAAGACTCTGCGTGAAGACCTGCAAACAGCAGCCGAGCTTCCCCAACTGGAAGCGTTAGGCAACAAACTTGGTGACGCCCTGAAACTGCTCGATCAAACCACCATGACCTTATTGAGCCGGCTGGCCAAGGAAACCGACCTGGCACTGGCTAACGCGACCCTCTACCTGGATATGTTTGGCCGTGTCGTGGTCGCCTGGATGTGGATCAAACAGGCAATGGCAGCTTCTCGAGGCCTGGAACAATGCCAACAGGATTCCCCTGACCACAACTTCTACCAGGGCAAACTACAGGCAGCTCGCTACTATGTGAATTGGGAGCTACCCGAGATCCAGCCGCTGGCCGAGCGTTTGCAATCATTCGCCCCCGAAGCCTTTGAAATGCAGGATGAGTGGTTCTAGCTCACCTTATCTTCGGGCTTCTTACTGAAGTGTTTTACAGATCATCGGCCACTTGCGGGCCGATGATCTATAGCCAACCGAAAACAAACGGCCTGTTTTCACGCTACTTTCAGCCCCCCTTCTCAGCCTTCTTACACCCGCCTCTCCGCATTCCTCTGCATTTTTGCGATAAACACCTTACCGCATTGATTCGAATGACCCGTGCGGCTGATATCCATCTATGTGATCGTTAAAAAAACATCGTATAGATGGATAGCGCCATAGAGTTTTACTATCACCACCATCGATAAAATCTAATACCCAAGACCCTCCATCACACCTAGCCTGTAAAAAACGGGTTTCTCGAGGCACGGGTTACGCCTATTATTTGACTGATCATTCAAGAATTGCAAAACAATGAACAATACCTAGCAAAAGGGACACACCATGCAGACATCCATTCGATCCATCATTCGCTCAACCCTGTTAACCAGCGTCCTGCTACCGCTCGCAGCTGTGGGGTCTTACGCCAGCGCCAGTGATAGCGTTAAAGTCACGCCCTTGGGCGGTCAACCCGGTGAGTTCTGCCGACTCGACCGAGCGATGGTTTTCGAAGATCCCAACGGAACTCGCATCCTCTATGACGCCGGAATGACCGTAGCGGGCGCTGATGACCCACGCCTGGGCAATATCGATATTGTGCTGGTGAGTCATATGCATGGGGATCACCTGGGTAGCAAACACACCTCTGGCGCCGGGGCCGGAACCTGCGCCAAACCCGACCTGTCCGTAAATGCCCTGCCTCTGTCCAACAGCGTCAAGATTGCCGTCGCGAAAAACGCCAAAATGGTAACCGGCAGCGAAATGCCTGCGTTCTTCGCAGCCAAGATTAAAGAAGCGGGAGGGGATCCGAAAAACTCCCTACTGGTTCGTTTCGGCGCCAACAAAAGTGTCGGGGGTGTCCACATCACAACGGTTCCTGCCGTGCACAGCAACGGGGTCGGGCACGAATACATCGGTGGCAGTCTGGGTGAGTCGATGAAGATGGCCGGTATCAAGGCCTACGTTGGCCCTCCTACCGGTTACGTCCTCACCTTCAGCAACGGCCTGGTGACCTACCTTTCCGGTGATACCGGTATTACCGCCGAACAGGATACCGTCGTGCGAGGACATTACGGCGCCGAACTGGTGGTAATGAATATCGGCGACACCTACACGACCGGACCCTCTCAGGCGGCCTATGTCATTAATGACCTGATCAAGCCAATGGCCGTCATTCCTTCCCATGCTAACGAGGAGGCCACCAAGGATGGCAAAGTAATCGAGGGTACCCGTACCGCAGAATTTATCGCTGCCACCAACACGCCAGTGCATGTGCCACTGAGCGACAAAACCCTGTCCTTCGATGGCGACGGCAAATGTATTGCGGGCTGCTAGCCCTCATTCGATAACCCGTTGAAAGCCCTTTAAACACCGACTATTTAAAGGGCTTTTTTGTCAGCTTTGAAAATAGAACCATGGCTTCTTATCTTCAAATACTATTTGGAAACCGTGCTTTCATTGACATACCAGATACCGTTTTTCTGATGAATACCGACAACAATCAGAGCTTCGTTTTTCTCATAGTAGGCTCGCCAAACAAACCGTAAGCAGCCTGGTCGGTCGTCATCCTTAAAGCCGTTTAATGCACCTAAAAAATCCCGACGCTGATAGGGTCCCAACTCATCACGCATCAATGCAGTATCTTTAAGAAAATCATCCTTGCCAAAATCTTCCAGGTCCGATTTTTCAAATCGACAGACAAATCCCTCATAGTCTTCGTCTCGATCCGCCTTAAGCATTTCAGTGAGATACTCCTCTGCAACCCCTAATGCTTCCTTGTTGTTTTCCATTCTTAGTTCCTAAAATCGGCCAATGATCTTGATTATTCATTCATCGAGCGTTGTCTACTCACTGCTCACCTGCCAACCACCATAAAGTTAAGGCACCTCTGATTAATTCAGATGAGCCCCGTAGGGCAGTCCTAAAATGGTTTTTTTCGGTGTTGAAGCCCTTGTTCAGGTCTCGACATAAACGGCGAGCTTCGCCTTGATAAAAACCATTTTAGGATCCGCAGAGTTCATCTGAATTAATCAGAGGTGCCTTAAGAGTGATCTATAGGAATATCGTTCGGAAAGGGCTTTCCTTTTCCGCCTTCGAGCGCAGCTTTCAAACTCAACAAAAAAACAGCCCATTTCGTACTGCAATGGGCCATAAAATCGGTGATTTCCTGCCAATGAGAGTGCGTAAACCGAACAAATGTCTGGTTGCCTTCAACCCTCAGATCAAAACAAACTTCAGTGCCCATCCAGGCTTCCGGCATCATACCCGAATGTTTCCAGACCACCCGTTTATTAGGAATGAGCTGCAAAACCTCAAAATCAGGCCCTCCTCCATTGAAGCGAAATTCAATAAGTGAACCCACCTCCCCTGCTCCTTTTACATCCGTAGTCCACCACTTCGACAAGCCGCTATTGGTCGTCAAAAATGGGTAGATTTGTTCTGGCGTGGCACTGATACCTACCTGATGATTAATACTGGCCATGGTCTTCACCCTTTTCTATTGCTCACTCATTGCACCAACAACAATCGCTTATTCGACAATAAGTAAAGAGAAAAACAGCGCACTACACAATCAATCCCTATAGATGGTTTCAGCGTAAAAAGTCCCCCTTTATCTCAAACAAAACTACATAGCCCTGCGAATTTTTATATTACACTTTCGACACATCGTGGACTTAATCAGCACACCAACCCTCCCGATCACCCCTCGATTCACACGGAATGAATCTGCTATGAAAGGAAGCCAATATTACCTCTTCGTGCTGCTGTGCTCTTTTGTGATTGCAACAGGCTGCAACAGCAAAGTTTATCACCCTTCTGCGCCAGTCGCCCTGACCCCTTCAGACCCATTAGCGGTGGAGCTTACCTGGACCTGTGATGCGCGCGATTCCTGCGGCCGCTGCATACGCGCCACCTGTAATGCAAAGTCTTTGAGAGATATAGCGCTTAACAATACCTGTATCGATTTGGCGGCTCAATGCATGGCCAGCGGGCACCGTTGGGAGGGTGTATCAACGATTGGAAGCTGCACCATGCGCGCGCCACTGGATTTTGAGTGCCCCAACTAGGTTACCGCGATCAAGGCTCGCAAGGATCTTCCCAACAGTTTCACTAACCGCCAAGGTTTGGCGCACACCAGCTATTTACAGGGCCTATTATGGATACTTATTCGAAATCTGACACCAATAAAGCACCCCAAAACCAGATCATCAAACCGCTTCCCGATTCACAAAAAGCCAGAAAACTCACCTCATTTTCGGTGACCTCTGATAGCCTGGTAGCCACAGCAACACTGATGGTTGATCCGAGCCATCGACTGATAAAAATCTGGTGGGGAGATGAAGCAGAGAACGCGCAACCTCAAACCATCGATCTCCTCAAAGAGCGCCTGCTTGCCAAAACCGGTTCGGATGCTAATCGATTAGAGTTGCAACATGCTTATGCCCCAAGCGGTCTTCGTAAGATCATTCTTGTCCAGAGCCTGGATGTCAACGGCCAAACCGCCTGGGATAATGCCGTTATCGACCTTATGCCTCGCTACCGATTTATTCTTTACCCAATCAAACTGGAAATAAACAATCACCTCGATGGCCTGTTCGATATCGAGTCCGAACTTGATATTCATATGAGCATTCGCCACAACAACGAACTGTTGCGCGATGAACAGTGGCAAGAAAACTTCAATACGCTTAATGGCATCACTACAGGGACGATCTACCCGCTTTTTCATACGCTGGAGAATACTCAATTCAGCCGGGAACTTACTCTGGATGATGACCCCATTGAGATCAGTCTGCACCTGAAAGAGCTCGATAGCACGCTTGCGAACATTATTGAAGTCATACTGTCCGGCTTATCGGAGTTCGATGGCTCCACCCGTGTGCCTTACGGATTTCACCCTAGCGTTTATACAGGCCCCAATGAATTCAGGGTTCCTTATGAAGTTACCGATGGCACATTACACGTCATTCTTTCTACCGAAATGAAACTGCTAGTTCCTGTAAACCAACCGCCTCTTGTCATGTCACCAGTCTGAAGTAATTTTATCGTATTCAAAGCAGATCTGCTTATTAGATCCGAAGGTTCTATACTAAGGAACCTCTGATTAATTCAGATAGATCTCTGCGGATCCTAAAAATGATTTTTATCAAGGCGAAGCCCTTGTTCATGTCGAGACCTGAACAAGGGCTTCAACACCGAGAAAAACCAATTTCAGGACCGCCCTACAGGGCTTTCGGGCGAATCCAGCCTCTTTGTTACGCCTTTTTGAAAGATCTCGACCTTACTGCAAAGGCGTGTCACGATTCTGAATCCGCCTGAAAGCCAGAGTTCATCTGAATTAATCAGAGGTGCGTAAGACGGTTTGGTCTCGGTAATAGCACGCCAACAAAGATGAAGAACACACATTTATCTATCATCTTGTTCTGTTTGCTACGATAAAAAAATTACATTCGTTATTCCTGATTGGGTTCCTTATGCGCTGCTCACCACATCCATTACTCAAAGGTCTTTTTACTGTATTTATCGCAGGGGTATCTGCGCTGTTATTAAGCGCTTGTATCCCCCACAAGCAATACCGCTATGACTATGCGCCCTGCTCTTCAGGAAATCCGATAGAGGACTGTCAGAGCAATGCTCTACAGCATTACCAGAGCCCACCCGGAGAAAACAGCGATTATCTGTTAACCTTCATCGAGTTTGACGATCAGGGGCAACTCTGGGACAGGCAGCAGCTCAACCGTGTCATTGCTGGAATCCAGAAAGAAAGCTCTGAGCGCGAACTATTGATGGTAGTCTTTGCTCACGGCTGGAAACACAACGCCAAAGCCGGCGATCAAAACATCATCGACTTTCGCAGCACCCTGAAAAAGCTTAGCGCCATCGAATCCGGGATCAGTGCTAACACCAAAAAACAGCCAAGAACGATTGTCGGAATTTATCTGGGCTGGCGCGGAGGTTCCGTTAGTCTGCCAGTCATGAAAGAACTGTCTTTCTGGGACCGGAAAAATACCGCCCATAAAGTCGGCTACGGCGGCGTAACCGAAGTGCTAAGCCGGCTCGAAATCGTGCAGAAAACCAAACACTCGATTGCACCGGACAGCAGCACTCGCCTGGTTATCATAGGACATAGCTTCGGCGGTGCCGTTATCTATTCAGCCCTTAGTGAATTACTGGAAAATGGATTCGTGCAAACGAAAGGCCCCACTGAACTGGTGAGTGACACCCAGGGATTTGCCGATTTGGTGGTGCTGATCAACCCGGCTTTCGAAGCTGTCCGATTCAGCAACCTGAGCGATATGTCGCTGGAACGGAAAAGCTACTTCGATAGCCAACTACCCGTGCTCGCCATACTCACATCAGAAGCCGATAACGCTACCAGAATCGCTTTCCCAATGGGCCGCTGGTTCTCCACCCTGTTCGAGAAAGAACGCACAGCAACTCGCTACAACCCGGTCACCCAACAAGAGCAAAGTATCGATCAGGGTAAAGCCAATATCACCACCGTGGGTCATTTTGACGACTACAAGACCCATTATTTGAGCGCCACCCCCGCTATTGGGGCTAACGATGGCAGCAACTACTCATCATTACAGGAAGAGCTCGCCCTCTTCGTGCAGGCAAGCGATAGCTGGGAAAACGACCATCCGGGCAGCAAGATCCCATTCAATGGTTCAACCCTCGAACGTACCCATGACTCCGCCGGACGAAACCCTTACCTTAATATCCGGGTTGACGCACAACTCATCCCAGACCATAACCATATCTATGACCCGCGCATAGAACGTTTCGTACGACAGTTAATTATGATCTCCTCGCAACCCAAAACGCTTGAATCCAGGCAATTCCTGCGCTCGCAGACACTACCTGAGTAATTTGACGCTTCACAGGCATTTTGCTGGATAGTTGAACGACCCTCGTGAACTTTTCCTCCGATCGAGAGACAGAGAGGAAACATGCTCTTGCTTCTCACCCAGCTCGATAGCTATTTACTATCGAATCCATCAAAACAAGCTAATGTATTAATCGATCAGACACACCTAAGCTTTACAGGGTCAATCTATCGCATCCGAGGATGTCATCATGAAAAAGAAGCTCACTACCAACGCCGGTTGCCCGGTTGCTCACAACCAGAATGTCATGACAGCCGGCCCACGCGGCCCGCAACTGTTACAAGATGTCTGGTTTCTGGAAAAGCTGGCTCATTTCGACCGTGAAGTAATTCCCGAACGACGCATGCACGCCAAGGGTTCCGGGGCCTACGGCACCTTCACCGTGACCCAGGATATTACCCGCTATACCCGAGCCAGGATTTTCTCCGAAGTCGGTAAACAAACCGAATTATTCGCTCGCTTCACCACGGTAGCCGGCGAGCGCGGAGCGGCAGATGCCGAGCGCGATATTCGCGGTTTTGCTGTTAAGTTCTATACCGAAGAGGGTAACTGGGATCTGGTTGGAAACAATACCCCGGTGTTCTTCCTGCGTGACCCGCTGAAGTTTCCCGACCTCAACCATGCCGTGAAACGAGATCCCCGTACGAATATGCGCAGCGCGCAGAACAACTGGGACTTCTGGACCTCATTACCCGAAGCCCTGCACCAGGTAACGATCGTCATGAGCGACCGAGGCCTGCCGGCCACCTACCGCCATATGCACGGTTTTGGCAGCCACACTTTCAGCATGATCAACGCCGACAATGAGCGAGTCTGGGTCAAGTTCCATTTCAAATCCAACCAGGGCATTAAAAACCTCACGGATCAGGAAGCCGAGGTGGTGATTGGCAAGGATCGGGAAAGCCACCAGGCCGACCTGTATAACGCGATCGAAGAGGGTGATAAACCCTCCTGGACCCTGAAAATCCAGGTCATGACCGAGGAGCAAGCCGAACAATCCCCCTACAACCCTTTCGATCTGACCAAGGTATGGCCGCACAAGGACTATCCACTGATCGAAGTGGGCGTAATGGAGCTCAACCGCAATCCGGAGAACTTCTTCGCCGAGGTCGAGCAATCCGCCTTTAACCCGGCCAGTGTGGTACCCGGGATCGGATTTTCTCCGGACAAAATGCTTCAGGGTCGCCTGTTTTCTTACGGTGATGCGCAACGCTATCGCCTGGGTGTCAATCACCAACAGATTCCGGTAAACGCCCCGCGTTGCCCGGTACACAACTATCATCGCGATGGCGCCATGCGTGTCGATGGCAACTTTGGCAGCACCATTGGCTACGAACCCAACAGCCAGGGGGAATGGCAAGATCAGCCGGACTACTCCGAACCTCCTCTGCAGTTATCGGGAGCGGCAGCACACTGGGATCATCGTGAAGATGAAGATTACTTTTCGCAGCCGGGAGAGCTGTTTCGCCTTATGAGCAAGAAGCAGCAAGCCGCCCTGTTTAGCAATACCGCAGCCTCCCTGGGCGGGGCTTCAGAAGAGATACAGCGGCGCCATATTTCCCATTGCCTGAAAGCAGACCCGGCCTATGGCGCCGGCATTGCCAAGGCACTGGGTTTAACGCTAGACGATCAATAACCACAACATCAACTGGCAGGCTTTTCTTTAAGGCCTGCCGCTACACTCTGTTCCGACAACCATCCGCCTGGTGTTCAGTACCAGGCGGATGGCAATCACTGACAAGTTAAAGGAGCACCTCGTGACCGACATCGATATTGGTATCAGCCAACAAGATCGCATTAATATCGCCGAAGGCTTGAAACGCCTGTTAGCGGACTCTTACACCCTCTACTTGCAAACCCATAACTTTCACTGGAACGTCACCGGCCCGCAATTTCGTGAGCTTCACCTGATGTTCGAAGAGCATTACACCGAGCTGGCCGTAGCGGTGGACGATATTGCCGAGCGTATACGCACCCTCGATGTCGCTGCACCAGGCACCTATAAAGAGTTTGCCAGACTTAGCTCCATCGACGAGGTCGAAGGCGTACCAAGCGCCGAGCAGATGGTGGACCTGTTAACCAGGGGGCACGAGCAGGTGGTAAAGACCTCACGTGCAGCACTCAAACTGGCCCAGGACGCAGACGACGAATCGACGGCGGCCCTTGTGTCAGATCGTATGCGAATCCATGAGAAGACCTCCTGGATGCTGCGGGCTACCAGAAAATAGCCGCGAAACCCTACTCCTGCGGAAACAGCCAGGAGTAAAACCAAAGGAGTAATAAACAACAAGGGCGCAACCTCTCGGCTGCGCCCTTGTTATCCAACCGTCGTTAACTATTGATAGCGACTGGTCAGTTCATCCATGGTCCCATCGGCTCGCATCTGGTCCAGGGTCGACTGAAGCTTGTTAACAATTTCAGGCGGCACATCCAGGTTCAGTGCCAGGTACATCTCTGTAGACTTCAAGCGATAAGCGGTACGCAAACCCGAAAAGCCTTCCAGGTCTGCGATATAACGCCCGGTAATATCACCAGACACCCACACATCAATTTTACCTTCTGCCAGCTTCTTGGGGTTGGCATTATCTTTGTGAGCCTCTATCACTGGAATACCGTTGGCTTTCAGGTGTTCAGCAATCGCGTCCCCTTTGTAGCCACCGACACGATATTTAGCAAGATCTTGAAGGCTGTTGATCTTGACCTTGCTGCCGGCCTGAACAAAGGCAACCCAGTCATTGCTTACAATGGGGCCAACCCACTGAAACAGCTCTTCACGAGCTTCTGTACGAGTCGTAGAGAACAATCCGTAGTTATGGTTTTTCAGCGTCAAACCGTAGATACGCTTCCAGGGGAAACGCAGGGTCATGGAATACTTGATTGCACTTCGTGACATCAGTTCACGCACGATATCGGTGGCAATACCATCAATGCCACTTTCACGGCTGAAGTTCTTATCCTCGATGCTCATATTGAACGGAGGGTAATTTTCGGTCAGCAGGACAAGCTTGTATTCGCGGGCCTGGACAGACTGACTAAACAGGATTAACAAACAGAGGTTGATCAGAGAAAAGCGAAACATTGTGTGGCCTTTATCATAATTAGAAGAGACTGTTGGCGATCCTTGCCTGGTGATATAGAGGGGTGTTAACCACATCACACGTCAACAAAAAATACTGTAATGCGATAAAGCGTGTCAAGGAGCTGTCGGACTAAAACGCCGTATTGAGCTAATCTGCTCATTTTCGCCAGACAATCGGGCATTCTTTATGCTTATCTGTACTTCAGTGCTCGTTTTTAATGCGAAAAAAATTCTATAAACAGTCTTCGCCTTTAAATTGGTCGATGGTACCAACGACCTGTTTATGCTCCCTGACCAACAGCGGCATAACTTAAGGTACCTCTAATTTATTCGGATAGATCTCTGCGGATCCTAAAATGGTTTTTATCAAGGCGAAGCTCGCCGTTCATGTCGAGACCTGAACAAGGGCTTCAACACCGAGAA
>NZ_JAKSDZ010000033.1 GCF_023509475.1 Aestuariirhabdus haliotis
AAAGAGGCTGGATTCGCCCGAAAGCCCCGTAGGGCGGCCCTAAAAATGCTTTTTCTCGGTGTTGAAGCCCTTGTCCAGGTCTCGACATGAACGGCGAGCTTCGCCTTGATAAAAACCATTTTTAGGGTCCGCAGAGATCTATCTGAATTAATCAGAGGTGCCCTAGGTTTTTACTCGTTTAAATGTCCTCTTTGATTTGCTAAGCCCCTTGCTCATTGTTCGGAGCCACTGACTATTATTCTTTATTGCCATACCAAGCAAGCGCTTGGTAGTATGCTGTTCAAACAATAAGGAGTGGTCCATGAGCGAGCTACAACAGTACTTCGGCGAATCCCAACAGATGATCAGGAGCACGGTCAAAAAGTTTATTGATCGTGAAGTTAAGCCTTTTATCGATCAGTGGGAGGAGGCGGAGGAGTTTCCGCTAGAGATCTATCGCAAAGCTGGTGAGCTGGGCATATTGGGTATTGGGTATCCTGAGGCTCTGGGGGGAAGCGAAGGTGATCTGTTTGATAAGGTTGCGGCCAGTGAAGAGATTATGCGGGCCGGATCGGGTGGTTTTGCCGCTGGCCTAGGCTCATTGGATATTGGTTTGCCGCCGGTAGTGAAGTGGGGCAGTGACGAACTCAAACAGCGAATCGTGCCTCAAGTTCTCGCTGGCGAAAAAATCATGGCGCTCGCGATCACCGAGCCCAGCGGCGGCTCCGATGTTGCCAATCTGAAAACCCGCGCTGTACGTGAGGGTGACTATTTCCGTCTTACCGGTTCGAAAACCTTCATCACCAGTGGTGTTCGTGCCGACTATTACACCGTGGCGGTACGCACGGGTGGGGAAGGTTATGGCGGTATTAGCTTGATCCTTGTAGAGAAAGGCACTCCGGGTTTTAGCGTTGGCCGCAAACTGAAAAAGGGCTGTTGGTGGGCGTCGGATACGGCAGAGTTGTTTTTCGACGATTGCAAAGTACCGGTAGAAAACCTGATTGGGGCGGAGAATCAGGGCTTCTACGCCATTATGTCGAACTTTCAGTCAGAGCGTTTACAGTTGGCGATTATGGCCAATATGACGTCAGAGCTGGCACTCAATGCCTGCCTGGAATATGTGCGCGAACGTGAGGCTTTTGGTCGTCCCATTGGGCGATTCCAGGTGATAAAGCATAAGCTGGCCGATATGGCGACCCAGTTAGAGGCCAGCCGGGAATTTACCTATCGGCAAGCGGCGCGAATGAATGCTGGCCAAACGGTGATTAAAGAGATCTCGATGGCTAAAAATTTCTCCACCGATGTGAGCGACAAGATCACCTACGAGGCGGTGCAAATCTTCGGTGGTTACGGTCTGATGCGGGAATCGCTGGTTGAGCGACTGTATCGTGACAACCGTATTCTCTCAATCGGAGGCGGTACGCGAGAGATTATGAACGAAATTATCACCAAACAGATGGGCTTATAGCTGCGTCTGGCGGGTCATGGCTTTTCGGCCTGGTTTGGGTCAGACGGGTATGGTGATATCACCATACCCTCTTTGTTTCTTGTCAGCGGCTTATTGCAAGGCGAGCCGACCAATACGGTCGTTATGCAAACTGCCCAGATAAAGATGTCCCTGATGCTCCTCGGCCGATGTCACCATCTCCAGGTGGTTGCCTTGTGGGTCATGAAGGCTACGGACAATCTCGCCTTGCTCATTCAGTGCCAGAACATAGCCATAGCGTTCCGGTTTGGGCCAAAGGAAGGGGGGGAGTTTGGCGATCAGATCTTTCAGCCAGGGGGTTTTGTGCATTTGATCCACACTGTCTTTGCGAGGCGTGGCCAAGGCGACCCAAAAAGTCCCTTTGCGGTTACCCGATACACCATCGGGTAAGCCTGGCAGATTATCGATAAAAAGGTCGTGGGTGCCAGCCTTAGGACCGCTTAACCAGTAACGCTGAATTCGGTAGCGATAGGTTTCGTTGACAAGCACGAAATCCTCCTTTGTGGAAAGGGCGATGCCATTGGCAAAATAGAGGTCATGCATTAGCACTGTGGTTTTACCGGTTGCCGGGTCGTAAGCCAGTAAGCGTCCCCAAGGACGGGCCTCCAGCAGGTCCAGGGCATAATCGGGCTGGTTGAATCGGCTGCTGGCGTCACTGAAGTAGATGATGCCGTTACTGGCAATGTCCAGGTCATCGGCGAAGGCGAAAGGGACGCCCTCGGCTTCTGTGCTCAATACCGTTACTGTACCCGTCGGGTCGATACTCAGTAGCCCCTGCCAGGCATCACAGACTATCAAATTGCCCTGCTGGTCGAAATGGAGCCCCAGTGGGCGTGCCTTTTTTTCCCCTGATACCGTGAGATCCACAAAGAGTTCCGGTTCGCCCTCGACCAGACGCACAATTTTACCATCCTGGGTCCCGCCATAGACCCGTCCCAGCAGGTCAACGGCAACATCTTCCGGCCCATCAATCTTGCCAAGCGCCAGTAAGTCGGCATCCAGCAGGTCTGTGTTCGGGGTTAACACACCCTCGGCTGGCGGTGCTGTGGGGGCCTGATAGGCGACGGAATCAATGGGGGAAGGAATAATAACCAGTACTAGAGCCAGCGTGCTGGCGATGAACAAGAGAGAGATCAGTATTTTCTTCATTGGTGGTCCTGGAGCCCCGAAGATCGATCACAAATCAGAATTCGATCGCTATCTGTGATTTTCGGGGCTTATTGTTGTTTTTGTTGTTGTGTCAAATAGCGTGTTATCCCTATTCCGATACGAGCGCTTGTTGTTATAGGGCAACAGCCTGCTTGATTATGCCTAATATGACTAAATATCCCCAGCCAAATGCGTATAATAGCCGCCTCTTTTTGGAACTGACTGAATTATGACCGCTTCTATGCCCGATCCCGAATGGGTCAATAGCAATGATCAGCTTGCATCACTCGCAGTACGTTGGCTGCGATGCGATGCCGTAGCGGTTGACACCGAGTTTGTTCGAACTCAAACCTTCTATGCCAATCCCGGGCTCATCCAGGTAAGCGACGGAGAAGAGGTCTGGTTGCTTGACCCTATCGCTATCGATGATTTCACACCGCTTATAAAGTTGTTTACCAGCGCCTCCGTGGTCAAGGTGTTCCATTCCTGCAGTGAAGATCTGGAACTGTTGATGCGTTTGGTTGGGGTAGCGCCACGGCCATTGTTTGATAGCCAGTTAGCGGCTGCTTTTGCCGGCATCGGCTTTTCCATGGGTTACCAACGCCTGGTGTCGGAGTTGGTGCAACTTGATCTGCCCAAGGATGAAACTCGCTCCAATTGGTGCCACCGTCCGCTGACCAACTCGCAGCTCCACTATGCCGCTTTGGATGTTTATTACCTGATGCAGGTATACCGGCTGCTTGTGAAGCGTCTGCAGGGCTCCGAAAAATTGCAATGGGTGCTGGAGGAGGGTAACTCCCTGGCGGACAACGCAGAAACGCCGGTAGTGATTGAAGACTACTATCGTCAGGTCAAAGTGGCCTGGAAGCTGTTTCCTGACCAACTTGCGGTGCTGAGGTCATTATGTACCTGGCGTGAAGAGCAGGCCAGGGAGCGAAATCTGCCACGTAACCGTGTCGCGCGAGATTCACTGTTGTGGGATATGGCGAAGTTTTTACCAACTTCATTAAATCAACTCAAACGCACCCCGGATATTCCCCAGGATTTGCTACGCCGTTCGGGAAATGAATTATTGCAGCGTGTAAAAGCGGCTTTAGATGATAAAGGCTCGTATCCTTCGCGTTTACCTTTTCCCTTGCCCCCTGGTGCCAAACCGGTTGTGAAGCGAGTGCGGGAGTTTGCCGGTCAGAAAGCCGAAAATCTTGGTATTGAGCCCGAGATAATGGTGAAAAAGAAACAGATTGATGCGCTCGTGCAGGGGGCATTGAATCCCGGCCAGCGTTTTACGCTACCGGCTTCTCTCTCAGGATGGCGTGCTACCGCTTACGCCAATGAGCTGGTCGATACCCTAAATCAAGAATTCAAGAGCTAACCCTATGAAACTGATCACCTCCATCTACAAGAGTTCCAAGAAAGAAGAAATGTATCTCTATGTAGAAAAGGCCAAGGCGCTTACTGAAGTGCCCGAGAAATTACTGGAACTCTTCGGTACGCCGATACATGTCATGGACCTACTGCTTCGCAAGGAGAGGCCTTTGGCAAGAGCCGATGTCGAGAAAGTGATGACAGATATTAAATCCCAGGGCTTTCATCTACAGATGCCTCCCCAGAAAGATGATTACCTCATTGAACTGCCCGATGAGCTCCTGACCATGAACGACCCTGTGTAGGCTGAACATGGCACAAAAAGCGGAACCATTCTGGAAACGAAAATCACTCGAGGAGATGAGCCGCGAAGAGTGGGAATCTCTCTGTGATGGTTGTGCTCGCTGTTGTTTGCAAAAGCTGCAGGACGAAGAGGACGATCAGGTCTACTACACCCGAGTAGCCTGTCGATATATGAGCGAGAGTTGCCGGTGTACGGTGTACCAATCCCGTAACGAAAAAGTCCCTACCTGCGTCTGGTTAAAACCTGAGGATGTCGAACATTTTTTTTGGCTGCCCAATACCTGTGCATACCGCTTGCTATCCGAGGGAAAGGATCTGGATTGGTGGCATCCATTGGTCTCCGGAGACCCCGAAACAGTGCATGCTGCAGGAATCTCCGTGCAGGGAAAAACGCTTTCCGATGCCGATGTGCCGGAAGAGGAATGGGAAGAGCAGATCATTAATTGGTGTTCAGATTAGAGAGTGATTCCAGATCACAGATTTCAGTCCAATCTAAACGGGTCAGTTTACTTGGTTGGATGGAGATATCGCCCTCTAAAGTGAATGGGTGCCCTATTCGTTCGAGCTTACTCTTGTGTCAACAGGCGTATCGGGTTTAGCTGTTCCGAGTGTCCGTTTTATTTACAGATGCAGTCGATAGTGATTCTGGTCTTTATTTTTATTCAATGCTTTCAATTGGTTAGTTAGGTTGGAGCGTTTTTTGCCTGAAGATGCTTCGTGCACTTATTGGTGTTTGATTTACTTAACTATTTGTCTGTGTTGTGGAGCTTGTATGCAAATTCTTCGTATTTTAAAAATGATAATGGCTGGGTTTGTCTTGGCTGGTGCTGGCACCGTTCAGGCGTCTTTGATGGGAGATGAGATCACCGTCAGTATGTTGCTTGTAAATTCCGGTGAGATCACTTTTGCAGGACCTACTACGGTGACTGTAGGGGCAGGTACCGAATTGGTGGATTTTGGTAATACCTTCAGTATTGACTTTGGATCCGACTATCTGAATATGGATTGCACGGGGAGCTTTTGTGGTAACGGTAATCCATTGTCAGGTTCTGGAACGGTAGATTGGCTGTTTGAGCTTCTGGATTGGAGTGGGGCAGGTTCAATTATTGATGTTGTTTTCAATAGCAATATTGCCGGTGCAACAGCGAGTTTTAATGACGGCAGCTTGAGGTTAAGCATTCCTGGAAGTGCTGATCCCGCCTCCGATGAGTTTATGAACGTGAGTATGGTTACTCGAATTGCTTCGGTACCAGAACCCGATGGTTTGGCATTGTTGGCGATAGGTTTGTTGGGTGTGTTTATGTCACGTAGACGTACCAAACGATAGCGCTCAACCGTTTCAAATTTTGTGATAAAAGCGGCGATTAATCGCCGCTTTTATATTGTGCGCTCTATAAAAACAGTTGTACTAGCAATTTGGAATGACTGGCTAAACGAACGGTCAGCGGCTTATCTTCAGGGATTTGAGAATATAAGCCTGCTCAAAGGCAATTTCGCGGTAGGCCTCATAGCGTCCGGAAACTCCCCCGTGACCGGCCCCCATCTGGGTTCTTAGTAACACTAAGTTATTATCTGTTTTGCGATCTCGCAGCGTAGCTACCCACTTGGCTGCCTCCCAATAAGGCACGCGGCTGTCCTCCATCCCAGCGGTTACCAGCAGGTGTGGATAGTCTTGATTGGTAACGTTTAATATTGGGTCGTAACTGGCAATGTAGTTGTAGGTTTGTGCATCATTCGGGTCTCCCCATTCATCGTACTCGGTTAGAGTTAATGGTAGATCGGGGTCGTTCATGGTGGCCAAAATATCCACAAAGGGCACGTCAGCAATGGCGCATTGAAACAACTGGGGCACCATGTTTAATACGGCCCCGACTAACAATCCCCCCGCACTACCACCGCTGATGACTAATTGCCGGGGTTGGGTGATGCCTTGTGCTATTAGATGCTGAGCACAATCGATAAAATCCTCAAAGCTGTGTTTTTTCTCCAGTCTCCGTCCCTGGTGGTACCAGTCTTCACCCAGACAGCCGCCCCCTCTGACATGGGCTATGGCAAATACAAAACCACGCTCAAGCAGATTCAGGCGAGCGTGGGAAAACCAGGGGTCCAATGGATCACCGTAAGCACCGTACGCGTACAAATACAGGGGAGCAGGGGCAGAGAAACTTTCATTTTTTCCAACCAGACTGATAGGGATTTGAGTGCCATCGCGGCCACGGAACAAAAGGCGTTGGCTGCTGTAATCTTCTGGATTGTATTCACCCAGAACAGGCGTTTGCTTGAGAAGGGTGCGTTGGCCAGATGCCAGATTAATATCCCAAAGGCTGGGTGGTTGTGTAAAAGATTCATACCGGACTCTTAGGGCCTGGCTCTCGGGGTCGATATTATCGATGCAATCCAGCGAGCGGCAATCGTCAGCAAAATCGATCTCAAAGCTTTCATGGTTTACAAGAGACAGAGCATGCAGTTTGGGCTGCCCTTGATAACGCTCACTGATTACCAGGTAATTGCCCAGCGGTTCTACGCCTTCGAGCATGCGGTCCGCACTGTGTGGCACAAGGAGACGCCAGTGAGATTCATTAAGTTCCTTTTTTTCTGCGCCGTAGAGTGAGAAGTTGATGCCTTCACGGTTGCTGCGTATCAAAAAAAGATCGCGATGGTGATCAACCGAGTATTCGTGTTCGTTTCGACGAGGACAGACGCAGATAAGCTGGTCAGGGTCGAGTGTGTCAATGTTTCCGATCCAGGACTCTGATGAGGTTTTACTCCCGCTTTCGATGATCAGGTGACGATCAGATTTGCTGCGATAAGCATGCAGAAAAAAACGTTCATCATATTCGGTAAAAATGAGCTGATTGTTGCTTTGGTGGTCTTTCAGTCGGTGGCTGAACAATTGCCAGGGGCGTTGCTTGTTATCGAGTGTGCAGTAATGAAAACCCTCGCTGTCCATACTCCAGACAATGTTGCCGCTGCAGTTTTCTAATGCGGGGCCGATCGGGGTGGCACTTTCAATCTCAACAACATGAATATTGAACACTTCGTCGCCGCTCGTATCGATTGCATAAGCCAGCAACTGCTGACTTGGACTGACTTCGAACCCCGCAAGTTCAAAGAACTCGTGTTGTTCGGCCAAAAGATTTTCATCGAGTAGCAGTTGCTCTGTTCCCTGTTCAATGTGGCGGCGCCAATGCTGGGGGTAATCGGCACCTTTTATGCTCTTGGTATAGTACTCATAGTCTTGCCAACGGTAGGGTACAGAGAGGTCGGTTTCCTGGATTCGGCTGAGCATCTCGTGGTAAAGCTGCGCCTGCAGCTGTTCGGTATCCTGCATAGCTTGCTGACAGTAGTTGTTCTCGGCCTCAAGGTGTTGGATAACCCGCGGATTGTCTTTATCTTGTAGCCATTGATAAGGCATGTGCTTCTCGCCATGGAGGCTTTTGTTATGGGGTTGGCGAAAAGCGATAGGTGGTGGATTTGGCATGGGCTGTGATGACTTGCTTCAATAATTTCAATACTATACGGCCGCGATAGCAGCGAACGATAACGTCAGCGAACAAGAGCGGAGCGAAATGGGAACACAATATTACCTATGGGCCTGGGGTGTCTACTGGTTGTCGGCCTTGGGCTGTTTGTTGGTTTGGTACCGGATAACACGCCCGTTGGCGAATCGTACCTTCAAAATTCTGTTGCGGGCCGGAGCCTGGATAGTACTCTGTACCCCCTGGCCCCAAAGTGGTGATTCTGGGCCACTATCTCCAGCTTTTCTCACCATGTTGTTTGATGGTCTCTCTCTGGGGCCCGATGCGATGCTACGAACAGCGCCAGTATTGCTTGGCCTGCTGAGTTTGTTACTGGTTTTGCTCTTGCTTGACCTAATGTTCAATCGTACAGCGCAGAAATCTTCTCCTTCAGAGAAGTCCGCTAACCAGTAACCGCTGTTTACGCTTTGCTAGAGAATCATGTTATAACCTGTTGTTTGGATGGAAAAATACCCTTGCAGTGCTATAAATAGGGGAGCCTTCATTATTCCCTTGAAGGCAGGGGCAATGTTCGTAGCTTTCAAGTGTCGGTGCTAACGAGGTAGTAATGGATAATCATTTCTTTGTTCTGGCTGTTGTTATGTTGATCGCGGGTGCGTTCGGCGGCGTTGTCAATTATTACCTGTTGGGCCGTCAGGAAGATAAGCCCAATGCTTGGGTTAGACCGGTTGTGTTAGGTATTGGCGCCTCCTTCCTGGTACCGGTAGTGCTTGACGTGCTTGCCATTAAGCTTGTCCTTGAAAGCGCCGAAGACCCTTCCAAATTACTGATTTTCACCAGCATCTGCTTGATCGCGGCTATCTTGTCACGATACCTGACCGGTTCTATGGGCGATAAGGTGGCCGAAGAAGCCCAGCGTGCTACAGACAAGACGGAAGCGTTGATGGTTGAGCTGCGCAACCTGCAAGATGAGATAGCCCCTCTGATTGAAACCGAGACAGAAGCTGACTCGATAGCCTCCGTAGACGATAATACCGGGGTTGCCGAGCTGGACGTAACCAGTAGTAAGGTGCTGAAAACCCTGGCCAGCGGCCGCTTTATTTTTCGATCGCTGTCCGGCTTATGCCGTGATAGTAGTACCGATGAGGCAACGCTTCGCCAAACCCTGTCAGTACTGACCAACAAAGGCCTGGCGGGCCGAAGCCGAGGCCCCAAGGGAGAGCGCTGGTACGTCACCGAGCGGGGCCGGCGAGTCTTGGAAAGTCAGTAATCTCTTCGTGTTATTCTGCTTCTGAAGGGGGTATCCATTGATGGCTTTGGTTTCCGTCAGTCTCAGGCGACTTTTTGTGTTTTGGTGTCTTCTCGCGAGTACTTTCAGCCTGGCCGAATCAGGGACTGATGTCCGTATGCTGATCGATATATCCGGCAGCATGAAGGCCAATGACCCCAATAACCTCCGTGTACCTGCAGTAGAGTTGATGGCAGATTTATTGCCCGATGGCAGTAAGGCGGGGGTCTGGACTTTTGGTCAGGAAGTAAACATGTTGGTGCCTTACGGTGCTGTTAATGAACAGTGGCGGGAGGTGGCTCGAAAGGAGCTTAAAAAGATCAATTCGGTTGCCCTGCACACCAATATTGGTGCGGCGCTGGATAAAGCCAGTTTTGACCGCAGTGAATCGCCAACGTCGGGACCTCGGCATATGGTGATACTGACCGACGGTATGGTTGATGTGTCTAAAGATCCTGAGGTTGATAAAGCCGCCAGAGATCAAATTCTAAGTGAGCAATTGCCTGAACTGGTTAAGAGTGACTTTCGATTGCACACCATTGCCTTGTCCGATAACTCCGATAAGGAGTTGATGGAAACACTGGCCATTGATAGCGGTGGTTTTTCTTCCCAGGCTGATGACGCAAAAGCGCTCACCAAGCTGTTCCTCAAGGCACTTGAGCAGGCATCCCCTGTTGATGAAGTCCCATTAAAGGGTAATCGTTTCCTGATTGACTCATCGATTGATGAATTTACCCTGTTGGCTTTTAAGAAAGATTCGAATCAACCGGTTCGCCTGCAATCTCCTTCTGAAGCCATTATTGATCGGGACAACCCAGGTGAAGGGGTGCGTTGGCATGCCACAACTTCCTATGATTTGATTACCATTCCACAGCCTTTCGAAGGTGAGTGGGTGTTACAATCTGAGGAATCCCCTGAAAACCGTGTCACCGTTGTTAGTGATCTCAAGATGTCTGTATCGAGATTGCCAGCAAATGCCTATCTGGGTGAGCGGCTATCTCTGCAGGTGCGTTTCACCGATGCGGAGCAGCCCATAACCAAACCGGAATTTCTCGATCTGATTGACGCGACAGTGGAAGTACGTGACTCGGAAGGAGAGCAGGTAGCCCGGGTTGAGCAATCTGGCAGGGAATTGAGTGAAGGCCGCTTTGATTATGTCTTGCCGGCATTCCCAGACCAGGGAAGCTATGAAGTGGCGGTGCTGGCTGACGGGCGAACCTTTAAACGGGAGATGCGTCAGCAGGTTTCTGTACGTAAACCCTTTCAATTTAGCGCCGAATTGATCACCGGAACTGGGCCGGACCGCTTTGAAGTGGAAGTAATCCCCCGCAGCCAAACGATCGATCGTGGAGCCACCCAAGTGTTTGCGCGTATTCGTAAGCCCGATGGTACCAAGCAGTTGCGTGGCGTCGACCTTTCTGAGGATGGTCGTAAATGGCGCTTTCCAATCGAGGCACTAACCCGGGGAGAGTATCAGGTCTCGCTCAAGGTGTCGGTGGTTACCCGCGACAATAAGGCTTTTGAAGTCAGGGCTGATCCGTTGGTCTTGAATTATCCCGAAGGTGGAAAGGTACAAGCGGATGTGTCGATCAATGAGCCTGCACAATCAGAGCAGGTTGTACCGCCCCAACACAATGAACAGCTACTGAGTCAATCAGTCGAGGCAAGTGATCAAGTTGCACCTGACGCCGATAAAGAACCCTTAACAGAGCAAGAAGCCAAGGTTGAACCTGATGAGCCTGCAGTAACGGAGTCACCGGAAGCGGCAGAAAAGGAACCTGCTAAAGAGGCTGTGGAGGCCCCCGAGGCAGAAAACCCTGCTGAAGCTAAGGCGGAAGGCGAAGCACCAGAAGAAGAATCAAAACTTTGGCTCTATCTCGGATTGGCGCTTGGCAATTTGCTGTTACTTGGCGGATTGATTTTTGTTTACATGAAATTTATCCGTGAACCCAAGCCTGCTGCACCGGTTGAAGAGGTTGAGGAAGACGGGGATGATGCTCGATAATGCAACGAGTGGTGTTAGAGGTGATACAACAAGTCAGGCCTGACAATGTGTGAACTGCTGGGCATGAGTGCCAACGTACCAACAGATATCTGTTTTAGCTTTAGTGGCTTGATGGAGCGTGGTGGCAAAACCGGTCCCCATGCGGACGGCTGGGGGATCGCCTTTTACGAGGGTGCTGCGGTTCGGGAGTTTCGAGACCCTAAGCCAAGCTGTCAGTCTGAAATTGCTCGCCTGGTTAGCCGTTATCCCATTAAAAGCTGCAATGTCATTAGCCATATTCGGCAAGCTAATTCCGGTCGCATCTGCCTGGAAAATACCCACCCCTTTGTCCGCGAGCTTTGGGGGCGCCAGTGGACCTTTGCCCATAATGGTCAGCTTAAAGGGGTGAAAAAACTACCTCTGGGCTGTTATCGGCCAGTGGGCACTACGGATAGCGAATACGCGTTTTGCTGGCTATTGGGTCAACTGCGTAATCGATTTCCCACACCGCCTAAGCGTCAGCAAACCATCTGGCGAGAAGTTAATCGATTGTGCGACCAGTTAGGTCAGTTGGGGGTGTTCAATATGCTCTTCTGTGATGCACGTAATCTTTACTGTTATTGCACCACACGGTTGTGCTGGATAACACGCCGGGCGCCCTTTGCAGAGGCCGTGTTAAAAGACGCGGAAATGTCTGTAGATTTCAGTAACGAGACAACCCCTAGCGATATAGTGACCGTGATTGCGACGACTGCATTAACCGAGAATGAGCAATGGCATTCGATGGTGCCGGGAGAATTCAGGGTCTTTCGAGACGGAATCCTTATTCACTGAGAATTAGCTTGTTTACAGGCCGCAACTGAATATCACGCAGAATCAAAGCGTCATTCGTTGGTGTATCAAGCCTCTCAAACGGCGCCTGTTGAGCTTCTGTATATGGGAGAGGTCTTAGCCCGGACCGTAAAGGAACCGGGCTATATAAAAAGAGCGACAGGACGATTTACTGAACCGACTCGGTTTCGCTGAACATGCCTTCAAACAGGGCTGAGGAGAGGTAGCGCTCGCCAGAGTCCGGTAAGACAACAACGATGGTCTTGTCTTTATTCTCCTCTCTTTCTGCTGCTTTCAGGGCCGCTGCGGTCGCAGCACCACAAGAGATGCCGACCAGAATACCCTCTTCAGTCATCAAACGCCGGGCCGTTGCAATAGCTTCCTCGTTGCTGATCTGCTCAACTTCGTCAACCATGTCCAGATCGAGGTTGTCTGGCACAAAACCGGCACCTATCCCCTGAATTTTGTGGGGGGCGGGGGTTAGTTCCTCATTGGCAATGGTTTGGCTAATGATAGGGGAATCGACTGGTTCAACCGCAATGCTGGTAATCGCCTTACCCTGAGTGTTTTTAATATAACGGGACACCCCGGTAATGGTGCCTCCGGTGCCAACCCCGGCGACAAAAACATCGACTTCTCCGTCGGTATCATTCCAGATTTCAGGCCCAGTGGTTTGCTCATGAATCGCGGGGTTAGCCGGGTTTTCGAACTGACCGGGCATAAAGTAGTGTTCGGGTTGTTCGGCTGCGATCTCCTGAGCTTTGGCGATAGCACCTTTCATACCTTTCGCCGGCTCGGTCAGTACAATATTTGCCCCCAGGGCTTTCATCACCTTACGGCGTTCCAGGCTCATGGAGGAGGGCATGGTCAGGGTGATTTTGTAACCACGTGAAGCGGCAACGAAGCAGAGAGCAATGCCGGTGTTGCCGCTGGTAGGTTCGATGATTTCCATACCGGGTTTAAGTGCCCCGGATTTTTCCGCTTCCCAGATCATGCTGGCGCCAATACGACATTTGACGCTCCCCGCAGGGTTACGGCTTTCGACTTTGGCATATAGCTTGGCATTGGGTGCCAGCCTACCGAGTCTCACCAGGGGGGTCTTGCCAATAGTCAGGGAGTTGTCATCGTAAAGGTTGCTCATTGATTGGGTCCTGAAGGTTAATGAATGAAATTGCTGGCCTATCACTATAGTGCAGCATTATAAAATCACATATCCGATTATTTTGTTTAGAAATAACTGTCAGTTATAACGAGCGCTGACTTAGTTGATGTATCAAGTACTCTTCGATAGAGTGAGCCAAGCTAAATGGTTATCATAACCAGTAATACATTGACAGCCGCGATCGCTCGTGAGGAAACGGTAATGAAATTTGATAGTACCCAGCAGTATGTTGCTACTGATGATCTGAAAATGGCCGTAAACGCTGCCATTACCCTGCAACGTCCCTTGTTGGTCAAAGGTGAACCAGGAACCGGTAAAACCATGTTGGCCGAAGAGGTTGCTGAATCTCTGGGGCATCGCCTGATTCAATGGAACATTAAATCCACCACCAAAGCCCAGCAAGGCCTTTACGAGTACGATGCCGTATCTCGCTTGCGTGACTCCCAGTTAGGGGACGATCGCGTTCACGATATAAGCAATTACATTGTGAGAGGCAAGTTGTGGGAAGCCTTTGAGGCGGACGAACAGGTCGTTTTGCTTATCGATGAGATCGATAAAGCCGATATTGAATTTCCAAACGACCTGCTGCAAGAGCTCGATAAGATGGAGTTCTTTGTCTACGAGCTGCAAAAAATGGTCAAGGCTACTCATCGCCCTATCATTATCATCACCAGTAATAACGAAAAAGAGCTGCCGGATGCCTTCTTGCGTCGATGCTTTTTCCATTACATCTCCTTTCCGGATCGCGACACCATGAAGTGTATTGTCGATGTTCATTATCCGGGTATTGCCGATACGATGGTCAAGGAAGCCCTGGAAGTCTTCTTCGATGTGCGCCAGGTTCCCGGTTTGAAGAAAAAGCCCTCTACTTCTGAACTGATCGATTGGCTAAAGCTGCTGATGGCGGATGATACGGGAGCGAAACTTTTACAAGAGCGAGACCCGACCAAGGCGATACCTCCGCTTTGTGGTGCCTTGGTAAAAAACGAACAAGACGTACAACTGCTTGAGCGTCTCGCGTTTATGACCCGGAGACAGGGTCGCCAGGGGTAAGCCGATGCTTCTTGATTTTTTCTCGGAAATTCGGGCGGCCAAAGTCCCTGCAACCCTGAAAGAGTTGCTTGACCTGATGGAGGCGCTTAAGCAAGGGGTCGTGTTTGCTGACCTCGACCAGTTCTATTTTCTGGCCAGAACCTGTCTGGTAAAAGATGAAAAGCACTTTGATAAGTTTGACCGTGCGTTTAGTGCCTATTTTGAGGGGCTGGCCAATATTGATGATCTTTTGGAGGCGATGATACCGGAAGAGTGGCTACGCAAAGAGTTTGAAAAGTCACTGACCGAAGAAGAGAAAGCCAAGATTGAATCCTTGGGTGGTCTGGACAAGTTGCTGGAAGAATTCAAGAAACGTCTCGAAGAACAAAAGAAACGACATCAGGGGGGGAATCGCTGGATCGGTACCGGTGGCACCTCGCCTTATGGCGCTTATGGTTACAACCCGGAAGGCATCCGAATTGGTCAGGAAGGTGGGCGCAATAACAGTGCAGTGAAAGTGTGGGACAAGCGGGAATTTCGCAACCTTGACGAAGATATTGAGCTCGGCACCCGAAATATTAAAATGGCCCTACGCCGGTTGAGAAAGTTTGCCCGCCAGGGCGCTGCGGATCAGCTGGATATTAACGATACGATCTCTTCTACGGCGAAGAATGGAGGCTGGTTGGACCTGAAACTGGTACCCGAGCGCCATAATGCGGTAAAAGTACTATTGTTTATCGATATTGGCGGCACGATGGATGCCCATGTGCGTTTATGTGAAGAGCTGTTTTCAGCCTGCAAAACTGAATTCAAGCACCTCGAGTTCTTCTATTTTCATAACTGTATTTATGAAAGCGTGTGGAAGGATAATCTGCGTCGTGCCAACGAGCGCACATCGACCTGGGATCTTTTGCATACCTTTGGCTCTGACTACAAAGTGATCTTTATTGGGGACGCCTCTATGGCTCCTTACGAAGTGAGCCATGTGGGTGGCAGCGTCGAACATTGGAACGAGGAAGCGGGTTCGGTCTGGCTGGAGCGGGTGCGCGAGAAATTCAGTAAAGTGATTTGGTTAAACCCCCACACCCCTGATAGCTGGGGATATACTCAGTCAACCCAAATGATCAAACAATTGGTGGAAGACAAGATGTATCCGCTAACGGTAAAAGGATTAGAAGAGGGGATGCGGTACCTGAGTAAATAGGAAAGCCTGATGCTCTACAGCGCTACTATCTCAGGTATTGATTGATATCGACTCTGTCGATCTGCTTCTTATCCAAATAGGTTTTTGCGTATCGCTCATGGATGCCTTGCCGCAGAAATAACTCGAAAAGATCTGGGTCGATATGCTGATCCCTGGCCATGAAGCTCATGATTTTTATCGATTCATTTAAGGATTTAGGTGTCTTGTAGGGGCGGTCCGCGGCAGTTAATGCTTCGAAAATATCAGCGATCGCCATAGCCTTGGCACTTATCGATAACTCTTTGCCCGTTAAACGCTTTGGATAGCCTGTACCATCCATTTTTTCATGGTGGCCACCGGCTATTTCGGGAACTTCTCGCAAATGTTTGGGGAAGGGTAGTTTGTTTAACATGATGATGGTTTGCACTATGTGATCGTTGATCATATAGCGCTCTTCGTTATTTAGCGTGCCTTTGGCGACAGAGAGGTTGTATAGTTCCCCGCGGTTATATTTGTGTTCTGGTGTGTCTACTTTAAATCCATGGCTGTTATTTTCCTGGATGCGATCTGAGGCAGATCTGCCGATAATGTGTTCAGTTTTATCGGCTAATAGTTTTTCCGTAATAGGCAGGGTTTCTTCTCCGGATTGTTTTCGCTGTTGTTCTTCCCAGGAGATGCCAATGCGATCGTTAAGTGTTCGTTGCCAGGTTCGTTGAGCAATAACCGACAATCTCTCCAAACTCTCTTCGGACATGTATTCGCCACCTTCATTACACTGTGCGATAAACTCGAAATCCTCATCCAGAGAGCGTAACGCCTGATCTCGTTGTTTGCTCAGTTTATCTTTGTCGCCCCCTTGATCCAAAGCTATCCAGTATTGAAGCTGAGCATCTCGTTTCAATACTTCAAAACGCATGCGTATTTCGTGTATTCGGTCATAGAGGGTTTCCAGCTTTGTAGATTTGTCGACGACGTATTCCGGGGTGGTGACTTTGCCACAATCGTGTAACCAGGAAGCAATATCAAGGGCTTCCCAATCGTCTTCGCTTAAATGGAACTCTCGGAATTCAGTTTCGTCGGATTGATTGGCTGCCTCGCATATCATTCGAGTGAGTTCAGGGACCCGTTGACAGTGACCGCCCGTGTAGGGGGATTTGGCATCAATCGCACCGGCGATTAACTTGATAAACGAATCGAGCAGTTGCTTTTGCATCGCTAATAACTGTTTGCTTTCCAGGGATACAGCCGCAAAACCTGATAAGGCCTGAATAAAGTCAAGCTGATTTAGATCGCTGCTCATTTCCTCAAGTTTTGATGCTGGGTACAATAGCACCAATACACCGAAATGATTTTTCTGACGATCCTTAAGAGGGATAAGCGTTAGCTTGATCGTTTCACAAGCCAATACAGTGCGAAATTTCTCCACAAGTTGATTGCCTTCCGGCGCCATGGTTTCTTTGGCCTTGTCGGCGTTAAGGGCGCTGATGATCGGGCTGTCGACATCGTCAATGGATATATTAGGGAAATCATACTCGGCAAATTTACCATCAAGATAGAAGGAGGAGGGCTTAAGAAACAGTTCCTTCTCATCCAAAAGATAGAGTAGGGTTCCCTTGGCGTGGGCTACTTCGCTGGTCTCTTTAAGGATGCGTTCCTGTAGAGCGGCGAGGTCTTTTTCACGGGCGAGGGAATCTATCAGACCTAAAAACCGAGAAATGGTGTCGCTCATGGTGTGGGTGGCATTGAATAGGTCGTCAATCTCTTTAATGACCGAGCGAATATAAAGTTTGTCACTAAAGTCCATTTTACTAACTGCACTGGCATGTTTTGCCAGTCGTTTTAACGGATTAGAGATCTGCTTGGCGAGCAACCAAGCCAGGGGAATAGCAAGTAGAAGGATTAATAGGGTGATTTTGGCAGAATCCCAGCGAATGGCATAAGCCTCAGCAAAGAGTTCATGGTTGGGTGCTATCACAATAATCCGTAAGTTGGCCCCGTTTGCTCCGGGAATGGATTTTACGCTACCTGTCCATTGTTCCCCCTTATGGTCAATTTGAAGTTGCTGGGGCGCCAATTTTTTATTGCTATCAAACCATTCAAAGATTGGAATTCCCATCTCGGTAATATGGAACATGCTGACTTTATGATCGTTGCTTTCGCGAACCGTACGGTCCGTATCTGTATAAGCCAGGACCTTACCTTCGGAATCTATCACAACGATCTCGGAAGAGGTCGTGTATTGTTCAGCGGCAAGTGTTTCGGATAGGTGCTTCAACGTTACATCGGCAGCAATAACAGCCTGTTTACCGGGCAATGGATGGGTGATTACAACGCCAATTTGGCGCATGAAATAGAACAGGAAGGGCTCGGTTCGTGACGGGCCGTTGTGATTTAATGCTTGCAGGTACCAGGGTCGTGTGCGAGGGTCGTAACCATCGTATGGCAATATTTTTTCGCTGATTTTTTGCAGCTCACTGTCGAGGTAGATGCGAGTAAAAACCGGGCGAGCGCCGGCATGTTCAATGTGATCGATCATGACAAAGGCATCGGTCGGGGATAAGAATTGCCCTTTTGGAAGTCTCTCTACCAACCGTAAAATAAAATAATCCCCGTCGGCATAGCCGATTTGCAGACCTGCCATGGCTTGTTGCATCTGCAGAGCTTGGAACAGGAGAGGGAGATGGTTGAGCCTTTCCGGTAGGGTTTGCGCCTTCTCGACTCCTGACAGGCTTAGCAATGACAGGTTGTTTCTGACGGGGCTATACGTCAGGTTTATCTGTTGGATAACCGTTTTGGTAATCTTGTTTGAAAGTTGCTCGGAGGCTTTTTCTATAATCTCGCTGCTGCGCTGGTAGTTGTACCAGGCAAGCAGGGACCCGAGAACAATAATCATACTGACAATCAGGGTCGCAATTTGAACCTGGATTGGGAATCGATAGGTTTGCAGTTCTTTCGTCATGCGCCGTCCTTTGCCATTATACGAGCGATAATTTGCTCCCTACTGAACTTGCCAAGGGTATTTACAGTCTATCAGAGGAAGTGCCTTTGTCAGGGCGACCTTAGATCCGAAGGAATGTATCTATGACTATGAAGATAGTAGTAACCGGCGGCACAGGCTGTATTGGCCATCAGCTCTTGCCCACACTGGTATCTGCGGGTTATCGAGTGTGGGCGTTAACCCGTCAATCCCCCCAAACGCTGGATAATCTGGGCGGTCATATTACGTATGTGAATGATCTCTCGTCTGTACCGGACATGGATGCAGTTATTAACCTGGCCGGTGAAGGAGTGCTGGACGCGCGCTGGAGTGAATCGCGCAAACAGATATTGATGGACAGTCGAATAGGGACCACGCGTTTATTATTGGATTGGATGAAAAAGCGTCAACAACCGCCCCAAACGCTGATAAGCGGGTCGGCAGTGGGTTATTATGGTTATCATGGGAGTGACCGCCGAATTGACGAGTCGGTCTCGCCACAAGATGATTTTGCCTCCCGACTCTGTCAGCAGTGGGAGGCCAGCGCGCAAGAGGCTGAAGCGCTTGGAATCAGGGTTTGTACAATGAGAATAGGGGTTGTCCTGGCGGCCAATGCCGGGGCTTTGGCACGTATGCTTCCTCCATTCAAGCTGGGGCTGGGAGGCCCTATCGCCACTGGCGAGCAGATGTTCTCCTGGATACAGCGAGAGGATCTGGTGGCGATGATACTTTTCTTGTTGCACAGCCCGGAGCTTTCTGGCCCCTTTAATGCGACCTCGCCTATGCCGGTTACAAATCAGCAATTTAGTAAAGCCTTGGCCAGAGCGTTAAGAAGGCCCTGTTGGTTGACCGTACCAGCCTACGCGATGAGGCTGATGTTAGGGGAGGCGGCAGACCTGTTGATCAAAGGCCAGGCGGTGATTCCGGAGCGACTTGAAAAGGCCGGCTTCAGCTTTCGTTTCGCCGATATTGATAGTGCCATCGAGCATTCGCTGGCCTAATGCAGTTTTCCCTTGCCTTCAAACAGTGCTTTTCTCGAGGCGACCCAGTCGAATTCATGGTTGGACACCAGCGCGTCTTGATACAGCTCTTCCAACTGCTGATATTGTTCTACTTCAGCATCGGGCATCCAGTGCAGGCAGTCACCCCCCAGCAGCCAGAGGAGATCTCGGCTAACCAATGGGGTTAGTTGGGGAAAGTTGGCGATGAGTTGGCTAATGAGTTGTTGCGCTGCATAGAGCGCTTCCTCATCTCGTTGTTCCAGGTCGGGTAATAATTGGCCGAGTTTATCGGTAAGGGGGTTTTCGTTAAATTCGGGTAGGCTATCGCTTTCGATAAGTTTGCCGAGCTGTTCGTGAAGTGAGCGCAGCAGTTGTAAGCGATAGCTGAAAGGGGAAAAACTTGTCATTGGATCTCTTGATGTCTGGGCAGGATAAGGCTCTATTATAAGGCTCTGCCGGTTTTGTGTCAGCGAGATAGTGCCTGAGCAGGGCGCTTTTAGTATAATTTGGGCCTTCCGACAGTCTGATTTTTCCGGGTATGGGCATGCTGGGCCAAAGTAGCTATTGGTCACTCCCGTGCTATTTTTTCAACTTCCTAACAAAATGAGCTTTGCATGACAGATGCGCTGGTTATTTCTGGTCTGAAGAAGGTGTACGCTAACGGCCATGAGGCTTTGAAAGGTATTGATTTCAAGGTCGAGCAGGGTGATTTCTTTGCCTTACTGGGCCCTAATGGGGCCGGGAAATCAACCACCATTGGTATTATTTCGTCATTGGTTACCAAAAGTGAAGGCAAGGTCAGCATCTTTGGTTATGACCTGGATACAGAGTTGAGCCTTGCCAAGCAAAACCTGGGGGTGGTGCCACAGGAATTCAATTTTAACCAGTTTGAAAAACCACTTCATATATTGATTACCCAGGCCGGGTACTATGGTATTCCGCGTGCAGTGGCCCGTGAACGGGCCGAATTTTATCTGAAGAAACTTGGCATCTGGGACAAACGGGATGAACAATCGCGTCTGCTATCGGGGGGGATGAAACGTCGCCTGATGATCGCCAGGGCGCTTATTCATAAACCTAAACTGTTGATTCTTGATGAACCCACTGCAGGTGTGGATATTGAACTACGTCGCAGTATGTGGGAGTTTCTTCGCGATATTAACGATAAAGAGGGTGTCACAATTATTCTTACCACTCACTATCTGGAAGAGGCTGAGCAATTGTGTCGTCATATCGCCATTATTGATAAGGGCAACCTGATTGAAAACAGTTCAATGAAACAGCTTTTGAGTAAGCTGAGTGTCGAAACCTTTGTTCTTGACTGTCGTCAGCCCCTGCCGGAAAGTATTTCCGTGGAAGGTTATAGCCTGAGAAGAGTTGATGAATACAGCCTGGAGGTTGAAGTTAGTAAAAGCCAAACCATCAATGCGGTTTTTATTGCCTTGGAAAACCTGGGGATAGAAGTATCCAGTATGCGAAACCGCTCAAATCGATTGGAAGAGCTGTTTGTGTCCCTCGTAGAAAAGCAGGAGGGGCTGCTATGAAGCCTGCAGACGCCTGGATCGCCTTTTTAACCATTGCTCATAAAGAGGTTCGACGATTTCTTCGTATTTGGCCGCAAACCCTTTTGCCTCCAGCGATTACCATGGTTTTGTACTTCGTCATTTTTGGCAGCGTAATTGGTTCAAGAATTGGTGAGATGGGTGGTTTCAGCTACATGGAGTATGTGGTGCCTGGGCTGATTATGATGTCGGTCATTACTAACTCCTATGGCAATGTCGCGTCCTCGTTCTACAGTAATAAATTTCAGCGTAGCGTAGAGGAAATACTGGTTTCTCCTGTGCCAGACTATCTGATGCTGGCTGGCTTTGTATGCGGCGGGGTAATTAGAGGGTTGTTGGTGGGCTTTATTGTAACCTGCTTGTCGCTTATTTTTACCAGCTTGCCGATGCATAATCTGGGTATCACCATGTTGGCCGTGCTAATGACTGCGGTGCTATTTTCCCTTGGCGGTTTTATCAATGCTCTTTATGCCAATAGTTTTGATGATGTTTCAATTATTCCTACCTTTGTATTGACACCATTGACCTATCTTGGAGGGGTGTTTTATTCCGTTAATGTATTGCCTGAATTTTGGGCCGGGCTATCTGAATTAAACCCAATACTCTATATGGTCAATACGTTTCGTTATGGCATTCTGGGGTATTCTGATGGAATTCCTGTTGTTCAGGCGCTACTGATGATTGCGTTTTTAACGGTGGTTGTGTTTTGTTTTACTCTGTTTCTTCTACGCAGAGGCACGGGGTTACGGCATTAGGAGTGTTAGAGATGGGTAATAATGTGCACGATTCGCCTCTGGGAAAAGTCTCCGACTACGTAGCCGAGTATGATCCTGAGTTGCTTCATCCCATAGCACGGCAGGGTAATCGAGCTGGCATTGGTATCGATATTAGGCTGCCTTTTTATGGGGTTGATATTTGGAACGCATACGAGCTTTCCTGGCTTAATCAGAAAGGTAAGCCTCAGGTAGCGGTTGCTCGTTTTAGTATTCCCTGTAACTCACCCAATATCATCGAATCAAAATCTTTCAAACTGTACCTGAATTCATTTAATCAGACATCCTTCGAAAATGCCCGGCTATTGAAAGAGGTCCTAAAGAAAGATTTGTCAGTTGCAGCAGGGGCTACTGTTGAGGTCGAACTGCTGACCCACGAGATGCTCACTAATGAAGGTTTATCACAGCCCAAAGGTTTCTGTATTGACGAGCTGGATGTTGAAATCAGTTGCTATGAAGTAAATACAGAATTGTTAATGGCGGGCGGTGGTGTTATTGAAGAAGCACTGTACAGCCGTTTGTTAAAATCTAACTGTCCGGTGACAGGTCAACCAGACTGGGCGACGCTGATGATCCAATACAAGGGGGCGCCTCTTTGTCATGAATCGCTGTTGAAATATATTGTCTCTTTCCGACAACATAGCGATTTTCATGAGCATTGCATTGAGCGTATTTTCGTTGATCTGCAGGCTATTACCCAGGCTCAATCGTTGGTTGTTGAGGGGCGTTATGTCAGAAGGGGAGGGCTAGATATTAACCCTTGCCGATCATTGGAATCCAAGACGTTTTTTGATCGGCGTTTGTCGGTTCAGTGAGTCATCTGCTCTGCTAAAGAATGACTCGCTCTTTTAGGCGTATGGCGGCAATTTGAAGTGCTTTCACCACCCTGGCCTTGTCATAACTCTTGATTTTCTCGGTGTCCAGGTACATCGAGAAGCCGTCGACCTGATGTTCAATAAAGCTTTGCTCGGCTCCCAGATCGCGCCGGAAATCGACAACCTGGAAGGTGGGCACAGGTCGGCTGAAACCTTTGACTTCGAGAGCGCCTTTGTCACGACACATGATCACATCTTTGATCATGGAATAGGTTTCATAGGAGATAAGAATCTGCCCTGGCTCAGCATTGCTTTCCAGGCGGCTGGCCAAATTGACCTCTTTTCCGATAATGGTGTAATCCATTCGGCTGGTTGCGCCGAAATTACCAACGGTACAGAATCCTGTGTTGATTCCCATGCGTATCTGCAGGGGCTTCTGGATGCCCTGGCTTAGCCAGCGTTGGCGTAATACTTTCATATGCTTGCGCATCGCAATAGCCATGGAGACGGCTGCCAGGGCGTCACGCTTGGCCCCGCCACTTTTACTATCGCCAAAGAAGACCATAATGGCGTCGCCGACAAATTTGTCGATGGTGCCACCGTATTTAAGGGCGATATTGGACATCTCAGTCAAATAGTTATTAAGCAGTTCGGTCAGCTCCTCAGATTCCATCTCCTCGGAAAGCTCGGTAAATCCCTTGATGTCACTGAAGAACACGGTTAGACGCTTGCGCTGTGTTTCCAGGTTACCTTCTTCGCTGGAGAAAAGGGATTCCCAGACTACCGGAGATAAATAGCGACTCAACTTGCTCATTAAACGAATGGTGCGTTCTTTCTCATCTTTCAATTGTTGCTGACTGATCTCCAGGCGGTGTTTGCGTTGGTAGATCTCTTTACCGATGACCGCCAGATATAATCCGGCACTGACGCCGGTAATGAGCAAACAGAAAAGGGGAGCGGTCAGAATGATTTCAGGCTGGAACAGGAAAAAGGTAATGGCCAGGCTGGAGAGTAAAAACAGGCATAAAGAGGGAAGGAAGCGCGCTCCTGAATAGGTAAGGTTGTTAAGGACAATTAACATTACCAGAATAATGCTTGGGGCGGGCATCAAGCCCCAGGCGGCGATTAAACCGCCGATATTGATGCCATCAAGGCTTGCAGCCAGGTGGCTATCTTTGAAGCGTGCGATGCCCGGTAATCTGAACAGGAGAGGGTATAGCAGTAAGCCAGGCATTAACCAGACCAGCAGAGCCGGAACGACATTGTCATAATAGGCAGCCGCCAGGGTTGTGGTGGCAGTCAGATAGATTAGAAAGCGCGAATAGAAAGCGGGCGTTTCATCCCGGGGCTCAATTGTATTTTTGTTGTTTCCCGTCATGCGAATGCTGGTCAGCTCGATAGGATAGATAAGCGGTTAATAGTAAAGGGGAATGGTTTTAATCTCCAGTCTTTAGGGCGACAGAGGGATTCTTTAGCTGATCTCTTTTGAGGGGGTGAGCGGGTTCAGTTGGGCAATCGGCTGGGGTGTCAGTAGTTCTAGCATATCGGCGTTTTCGAGCGATGAAGGCACCGCCTTGAGTGAGGAGAGTAATGCCTGTTTAAGGCTTATTTGGTGAGCCGGTGAAACGTAAATAGGCGGCAGATCCCGATGAATTCTTAACAAGGCACCGTAGGTTTGTTCGCCACTACTAAGGGGGATCCAGCTGCCACGCTGTCTTCTCATTCTACGGGTGACGGGGGAGTTGGGTGCTGCTCGCCAACCGACGGTAGGGATATTACTCATCAAGCCAATATGGCTAGCGAGTCCAAATCGTTCGGACCCCGTGACGCCGCGGCCATCGCAGATGATCAGATCAGGTTGGTTTTTCAATGCTTCCAGCGCTTTCAGGACGACGGGAGCTTTGCGAAATGAGAGGAGCCCCGGAATGGGCGGGAAATCGAGCCTTTGGGTGGCGCTATGCCGTTCTATTACTTTGAAATCCGGAAGCCTGAAAAGAGTGACATTGGCGGTACTGTACTCATCGTCCAGGTTGTAAAGCAGCTGAGCACGGGCTATACAGGATACTTTATATGAAGGTTGGTCATCCAGAATAATCCAGGCGCTAAGGCTTTTTTGAATAGAAGCCGCCTGGGTTTCTGTGATGTTCCAAGGGTGTAGGGTGTTAATTTTCATATTGAGCCATGTATTTTAAGGCACATAATATAGCTAGTCTCCGCCAAGCAGGGAAGGGAATGCGTGCGTAGATTGGTACCAGACTTAAATGGTAAAGATTGTTAGCAGCATTCACAGCTGGAGCGGACGAACTAGTCTCCTGTCGGGTTATAGATTTCGCTATATTAAGTTGAATTTGGAATAAAGTGGAGTCGAACCGTTAAATAATTCGACAGTTCTACAATCGCTGCATACACTGAATTGTGCCGTTTTCTCGGCATATTAGGGCTGCAACCCTCGTTATTGCTTAATTGCAGAATAAGAAGGGGCCGGAGTTAAAATGGACTTTATCATCCAGGCCAGCTATGGATCGCTGGCTGCTGTCTATGCTGTGTTGCTACTGCTTACCTTTTATCGGGTCAGTGGCGAGTTGCTGTGGCATTTCAGGGCATTATGCCTGGCCTCAATTCTTTGGGCTTTTTCACTTTCTTACGCCGCATCCACCTCGTCTTGGTTGTTCGCTGACAGTTGGCCTTTGGAGACCGTGCGTAACCTCGTTTTGACCCTGTTGTTTTTCCGTTTATGGGTTAACCCAGTGGTCTGGCCAAGGGTATTGCTCTACGTAATGCTGACGGGCTTGCTATTGCTGGATCTTATACCCGAGCTCCGCCAATGGTTGATTCTGTCGGGCTCAGCCGATTTACGCTTATCAGGCCATCTTGTCATCACCATTACGTTATTGATTGTTCTCGAACAGGTATATGCCGGGGTCGACAATGAGCGAAGGTGGGCCGTAAAGCACTTTTTTCTCGGTTTGCTTGCAATTCTGTTTTTTGATCTTGTGTTGTATGCGGAAGCAGTGCTCTACCAGCACCTTAACGATGCATTGATCGCTGCCCGAGGGCTTGCAAATTTACTGATTATCCCTCTATTTATTCTAGCCGGCTTAAGAAACCCCCACTGGGATGCAAAGCTTGTGGTGTCTCATCAGGCGGCTTTTAGAACGGCCTCTTTGTTGTTGGTTGGGGGGTATTTGTTGGTTGTGGCGATTGCTGGCTTTTATGTCAGGGATTTTGGCGGGCGGTGGGGTGACCTCTTATTATTGCTGTTGCTATTTACAGCGTCGATTGGGCTGTTTCTGATAGTGACTTCAGGGCAGTTGAGATCAGCACTGTCCGTTGTTATCGCCAAGCATTTTTTTCGGCTCAAATACGATTATAGGGACCAGTGGATTAAGGTCACAAGAGCATTGGGAGGCGGGGGAGTCGATGCAAGTTTGCAGGACCGCTGCTTGAAGGTTATGTGCGACGCACTGGATAGTCGAGGTGCTTTGCTGTGGAAATCTGATGGTGAAAATGCGTATGTCGCCTGTGGTTTCTGGAATATGCTGCGATCTCGATATGAAAATGAAGCCTTACCCAGAAGTGTTATTGGCTTTTTAGCGCAATACGGTTGGGTGATAGATCTTGAAGAGTATCGATCGTATCCGGAACGGTACCCTGAAGACCTGGATCTTGGTTATATGGTGGATGATGAGGATCTATGGTTGATAGTACCCTTATTGTCTGAGTCTGATCTGTATGGGGTGGTTGTCTTGGCGGCGCCACGATCTTTCAGGGAAATAGGCTGGGAAGATCATGATTTTATTAAATTAGTTGCACAGCAGGTATCAAGTTATTTATCGCTTGCTGATGCGCATAATGCGTTATCTGAAGCCAAGCAATTTGAAGCGTTTAATCGAGTGTCTGCGTTTGTTGTGCATGATTTGAAAAATATAAGTGCTCAGCTGACTTTACTGCATGACAATATGAAAATACACCGAAACAATCCCGATTTTATTGATGATTGCATTGATACCATTTCCCATGCGACAGGAAAAATGGATCGTATGCTGGATCATTTAAATGGTGATTCGATTAGCGAAAGAAATTTGGTCAATGTGGCTTTGTCAGAACAGGTCGCTGCAATTAGCGGACGCTTTAAAGGAACATGCCGAGAAATCTATCTGAATGTATTGGAAAGTGACTTGAATGTGACTCTGGATGAGCAGAGATTTTCATCGGCTGTTGAAAACTTAATAAAGAATGCAGTTGAATCGGCCGGGACTGAAGGGCATGTCCGAGTGTCAGTAGGTGTTAGGGAAAACGAAGGGCAAGCCTATGTTTGTGTGGAAGATGATGGCCCAGGAATGACTGAAGAGTTTGTTGATAATTCATTGTTTCATCCCTTTAAAACAACTAAAGGAAATGCAGGAATGGGGATAGGATTGTTTGATGCAAAAGAGTTTATGAAAAGCATAGGAGGTGATGTTGTGGTTGATAATAGAGACTCCGGATGGACCCGGTTTACGCTATTATTTCCTATTTCGAGTTGTTTTAATCAGAAGGCTTCGGCTAGAGGTTCGGTATGACAGAAAAACGTGCACTGCTAGTCATAGAGGATGATCCTGGGTTACAAAAACAGCTGAAGTGGTCGTTGGGTGATTATGAAGTTTCCATTGCAGAAGATATGGGCAGTGCTTTGGCGAAATTGAAAAAAATTGAACCCGCTGTAGTTACCCTCGATCTGGGGTTGCCGCCTGATCCTGCAAATGCGACGGCTGGTTTGGCGTTGCTGGATAGCCTTTTGCAGGCTCGACCTGTTACCAAAGTGATTGTTGTTACGGGAAATAATGAGCGAGAAAATGCAATAAAAGCCATATCGAAGGGGGCTTATGACTTTTATCAAAAGCCTATTGAGATTGATGACCTAAAGCTCATCATCGATAGGGCTTACAGGCTCTTTGATCTTGAAGAAGAAAATAGAAAACTGCAGCATGGAATAGCCTATGAACCCTTAGTTGGCGTGATAGCGTGCTCAGAAGTTATGCAAGCAGTAACCAGGACTATTGAAAAGGTAGCACCCTCATCAATTAGTGTAATGCTATTAGGGGAAAGTGGTACAGGGAAGGAAGTTCTGGCGAAGGCCTTGCATGGGTTAAGTGGTCGTAAAGGGCGATTCGTCGCGGTGAATTGTGCCGCTATTCCTGAAACATTGCTGGAGAGTGAGCTTTTTGGCTACGAAAAAGGGGCTTTTACCGGAGCCGTTAAGCAAACATTGGGGAAGATAGAATACGCCGATGGTGGAACTTTCTTTCTGGATGAAATTGGTGACTTGCCTACCTCTTTACAGACAAAATTATTGAGGTTTTTACAGGAAAGAGTGATCGAGCGAATAGGGGGTAGAGCTGAAATCCCTGTGGATGTTCGAATAATTTGTGCAACTCACCAAAATTTGGATGAGCTGATTAAAGTTGGTGAATTTAGGAGCGACCTATTTTACAGGGTTAGTGAAATGTCGATTGAAATACCTCCATTGAGATCACGAAATGGTGATGCCGTTGTTATTGCAAGTGCATTGATTGATAAACAGTTTGAAGGTGGCAGGAATGCGCCACAATTGAGTGATGATGCAATTGTGGCAATTGAGGGGTATGAGTGGCCCGGGAATATTCGAGAGCTAGAGAATAGAGTTAAGAGGGCGCTGATAATGTCTGAAAATGGCAGAATCAGTGCTGAGGATCTCCAGCTTGAAGTTCCGAAAAATCAAGCTTCTTTTCCCTTTAATCTTAAATCTATAAGAGAGAAGACTGAGAAAGAAGTAATAAATAGAGCTATAGGATATACCGATAATAATATCTCCAAGTCAGCTGAGCTGCTTGGGGTAACAAGGCCTACACTTTATTCATTGATGCACAAGTATGGAATTATGGAAACCAAAAATGTGGAAGGCGAATAACCTTATGAAAAATATACAAGGGATTGTTGGTTTTTGTGTGGTTGTATTGTTTTTAGTGGGGTCTCCAGTCTTTGCAAAAGACTATTTAGATAGCGCAAAGGGTTATCTGGAAAAGAATGATAATGCCTCGGCTATCATTGAACTTAAAAACTATCTTGATGGTAATCCGGAATCTGTAGAGGGTAGAGAGCTTTTAGCTGAGGCAGAGATAAAGGCTGGTGATTTTAGTGAGGCAATTAAGCAGTATGAGTATCTAGATAAGCAAGGTCTTTTAAGTAACAAATTATCCGTGGATTTAGCCAATCTTTATATTGTAAATCGAATGCCAGAGAAAGCCTTGGTGCTACTGTCTTCCAGTAACCCTTCTCCAGAGTATCGTGCCAGGTTTGAGCTTGTTAGAGGGAACGCATTTTTTGCTCAGGCAATGCTGGTTGATGCAAGGGAAGCGTTTAATGAGTCTTTGAGGTTGGAGTCCTCATCGGGTGCGACCTTAGGGCTTGCCAAAATATTGGTGGCAGAAAAGAGGCTGGATGAGGCTAATGCTATGGTATCCGGGTTGTTGATGGAAAATCCGGATAATGCGGAAGCGCTGTTGTTAAGCGCGAAAATTTCTTCATTTCAGGGCCGGTACGATGAAGCGGTAGATACGCTATCTGATCTCGAATCTAAGGGTTTTGGTGGTCTGATTGTATTGATACGAAAAAGCGAAGCCTTGATGGGGGGAGGAAAAAATGATGAGGCGGAAAAGGTTCTTAAAGAGGTTCTCCAAAGAGATCGTGGCAATGTACAAGCCAATTTTAATTTAGGTAGATTATATCTTTCGAAAAAGGAGTATAAGAAATCTAGGGAGTACTTCGAGAAAACGTTATCGCGGGTGCCAAATCATTTGCCCTCCATGTATTTGATATCAATTGCCCACTACCAACTTGGTGCAAAAAATCAGGCGAGAGATCTTCTTAATCGTTACTTATCCCATTACCCGGAAAATAAAACGGCCAGAATAATGCTAGGCACTATTCTTTTAGATCAAGGCGAATATAGTGATGTTATTAGCTTGTTTGAGTCGGATTTTAGTGCCGATTTTGTTTTGACTGGTGATAGTCAGCCACCAAATCCTGTTGAATTATTGCTCATCGGTAAAGCCTATATGGGGCTTGGAGATAATGAGAAAGGTATTCAATATCTTGAAATGTCGAGAGATGCGTCTGGTGAAAATTCAGATATAGAAGGTTACTTGGCTGAGGCTTATTTGAAGGAAGGAAATTTAAAAGCGGCTTCTTTAGCTTTAAGCAAACTTGAAGTCGAGGACAGAGGAGTACTAAATTCGGACAGTCAGCTGATTCGATTTTATTTGCAAGAGGGAGAGTACGATGCGGCTGATGCTTATATTTCAGAGAGAATCAATACTAATCCTGATGTTAAGGAGTACCAGCATTTAGTGGGTAGTATTTTGGAAGCTAGACAGCAATATAGTAAAGCCAGAGATCAGTATTTGTCAGTCATTAAAATGGATTCCAAGTATTCGCCATCAATAATCGGTGTTGCAAGATGTTATGTGAAAATGGAAGAAATTCCAAAGGCGCTCTCTTTTTTACGCGAACATTTAGATCAAAATGAATTGGATATTAATGTTTCAATTTATTATGCGAATTTACTTTATACAGAGGGTAATTCCGATCAAGCTCTCAATGTGCTGCTCAAGGCTCAAGAAAAAGAGGGTATAGATTCAAGAGTTAGTTTGATTTTGTCAACTTTGTATTTGCAATCCGAGGACTATGATAAGGCTGCGATTCATGCGGGGCGAGCACTGAGTGAAAATGATGATAGCCTGCCGGCTAATCGTCTGATGCTGCAAATATCGATGCGCAGAGAGGAAGGTCACAATGTGGACCATTACTTCACACGTTTGTTATCAATTGATCCTAATATGCTTTTATTGCAAGAATATCTGGGTTGGATGGTGAGCAAGGGTGAGTATAAGCGCGCCAGAGAATACCTGAATGACTTTTCGTCGAGAAATGATCTTAAAGGCGACCTTAATATGCAGATCTACAGTGCAGAATTGTTTGAGGTGAGTGGGGATAAAAAAACTGCTAAGTCTGCCTTCTCTAAACTCTCTAAACAGTATCCAGATAAGATTGAGGTTGTTATGGCTATGGCAGGCTATATATCAAGAAATCAATCGGGTATTGAGTCTTCAGATTTCTTGGCTAATGCCTACGATCGGACAGGTGATAGTCGATATGTGTCTCAAATGGTGGTGGTAAGTCAAGGGAAGGATCTGTCTGATCGAACGGTAGAAATCCATAAAAAAGTACTGTCTGAAGATCCGGATAACGTTGTTATTATTAATAACCTTGCCTGGATCTTAATGAAAAGAAATGATCAGGATTCATTGAAGTATGGAAAAAAGGCATACGAGCTGGTGCCAGATAACCCCCAGGTGTTAGATACCTATGGTTGGGCATTGGTTAATTTTAATAAGGAAGAGGAGGGAGTGATCTATCTTGAGAAGGCATTTAAGGCATCTCAAGGTAGCGGTGAAATCTCTTATCATTATGCTGTGGCATGTTTTAAAACAGGCCGGTTGGATGAGGCGAGGGCTGTTCTGGAACCCCTGTTATCATCAAAGTTAAAGTTTGCAGATAGAGAGAATGCAGAAGGATTGTTAAATAAAATCGTTGCTGGTGATAGCTGATTTTTAATTCATGAGTAGGGATGATTCATGATTCAAGATAGTTTTCAGGATAAAGTGGCAAAAACGCTTAGGTTTCATACAAATAAAATGGTGTGTAGTGCTAGAGGGGTTTATTCTAATTTTTTTACCATTAAAGCCGATCGACCTATTTTTGTAGTGGGTTGCTCGCGTGCCGGAACAACATTGGTCTATAAAACCATTAGCCAATCACCAGAGATGGGAACGCTTAATCGAGAAACTCATGATTTGTGGTCTCAGCTGAATACTCTTGAATCCAGGCAATGGGAAAGTCATGCGCTTAACGTTGATCATGCAAACCCGGATGATAGGAAATTTATTACCGAATACTTTTATAATAAAACGGGTCTAACAAGGTTTGTTGATAAAAATAATCAAAATGGCCTATGTGTTGAATATTTGAATGCACTTTTTCCTGATGCGATTTTTGTTTATGTCAAAAGAAATCCCGGTGACAATATTCATTCTCTCATTGAAGGGTGGAAACGTGATGATGAATATGCAACCTGGTCAAATAACCTTCCTGTGCCTGTGGCAATCAGTAAGGGGGTATATAATCGATGGTGTTTTTTCCTTTTTTCGGGGTGGAGAGATTTTGTAAATGAATCAATTCAAGTCGTTTGTGCCGAACAATACTGTGCTATGAATAATGCTCTGGTAAATGATTTGTCTAATATTCAGGGTGATCGTGTTTACGAATTAAAGTATGAGGATATTTTGACGGATCCTGTAGCTAGCTTTAAATCGGTCTTTGAGTTCTGTGATTTGAGTTTTTCTGATGAATTGAAAGGGCATTGCAAAACTGTGCTAGATCGTCCTTATAATGCTTTTTCAGCGATTAAAAGCAATAAGTGGCTTGAGTCCGGTAATGCGGTGATTATACGTTCCGTCCTCAGTAAGACTGAGGAGGTGGCTGATCTTATGGGCTATGATCTTTCTGATTATTCGGGTTTATAGTAAATGCAGATCGTACTTTGGTTTGTTTTAATGCTGGTTAGTGTTTCTTGGGTTTTTCTATTAGTTAAGTATCGTGCAGAGTTGAAGGCGATTTTTTGCGAAAAAGTCTTATCAAGGCCTGTGATTATATTTGAATCCGATGACTGGGGGGCGGGGGATTTTGGGCAAGACGCTTCGTTGCGTAGGATAAAGTTGATTCTTGAAAATTGTCGTCTACAAGGCGGATATCATCCTGTTTTTGTGTTAGGTGTGAACTTGTTTTCGCCTTGTGTAAGCGGTGATAGTCTGGCCATGCCAAGAAAGATAAAATTTGTTGGTTTGGCTGATGTAGAAAGCAGCAACACACTTGCGGCATTGCTGGAGGTTCATCACTCGGGTTTGATGCCGCTAGAACTGCATGGTAAGTATCACTTCGACCCCAGCGAAGCGGAAGAATATCTTCTTGATTCTAATGTAGGCGTTGAGCCTGATGCCGCAATAATGACGGAAGAGCTTCCTCCATCAATTCAAACGCGTTGGAAATCAGAGGGGCTGGAATCGAAGTTGGACGCTTCTTCTGAGGTTTCAGTGTTTTTTGATGTTTTAGGTGTTGAGCCCCAGGTTGTAATTCCGCCGACCTTTGTTTGGAATGATTCTGTAGAGGATGGCTGGAAAGAAGCGGGTATGCTGACTTTGATGACGCCCGGAAGTCGTTATTACAGCAGGATTGGTAACGACTTTTTTTGTGATAAGGAACATATTTATAATGGTCTATATAGTCATTCGGGTCTTATGTGTCTGGTAAGAAATGCTTATTTTGAACCCTACAAAGGAGTATCGGTTAGCGCGTGTTTGTTGCAAATAAAACAGGCGGTCGAATGTGGGCGGCCAGTTATTATAGAAACTCATAGATGGAACTACCTTAATCCTGACAAAGAGATTTGTGAAAATAGTTTTTCACTGCTAGAGCAGTTGCTGGGAAAAGTGTCTACGCTTTATCCGGATCTTGTTTCTTTATCGTCTGCACACCTTTCTAAGTTATACAGAAGTAATGGTTTGATATTCAATGCTTCCTTTCTTGTTAAGCTGGATTCATTTTATAACCGTCTTGGGTGTAGCACTGTTAATAATTGGTTGTTGTGGTTTTCTGGTGTTTTACCGTCTTTGCTGTTTTTAAGGCATTTAATAAGAATATCTAAGAATGCAGGATTGAGTGATCCGAAGTATGTCTAGTCGAATACGATTTTCAGTCATCGTTCCGGTTTATAATGGGGAAAAAACTCTGGCAAGAGCGATTGATTCGATTCTTTCCCAATGCTATCCGGCTTATGAAATTATTGTTGTTGATGATGGGTCCCTGGATAAAAGTGCCCTTATTGCACAGGGTTACGGAAGTCAGATTAACTTGCTACAGCAAGACAACCTTGGCGTCTCTTCTGCTCGAAATCGTGGGGCTGAGTCAGCAACAGGTGATTGGTTGACCTTTCTGGATGCGGATGATTGGTATTATCCATCACGACTACAAGCTCACGCACAGCTTATCGACCAGAATATGGGGTTTGATCTACTGAGTGGAAATTTTCATTATGTCTATGATGATGGAAGTAAGAAAGAGAATATAGACAGTTTGAATTGGGTCTCTCATCTGAAAGCGAAAGAGCAGGACGGTGTTGTCGTAATTGATAAATTTCTCAGGAAATTATACGCAGGCCAGCATGTAGGGGATACTCATACCATAAGCATTAGTAAGGATTTATTCTGCCGTGTAGGAGGATATCCCATAGGAATAGCTATAGCCGAAGATATGCACTTTCTTTTGCGGGCCTTGGATTCCTCTAAAGCGCAGGCGGTGTCGTTGGCACCATTGGCTGCTTATCGTGTTCTTGATAACAGCGCTATACGCAGCAACCGTCTAAACTCGCAACAGCTGGCTGTGAATGCATATAGAAAGTTATTAGGCGAATACTCATTTCAAAGAAATGAAGTTAAAACGGGAGCACAGGAAGCGCTGAGGTTGGCGCGACTCGACTACTCATATGCTTTATTAAAGAGCAATCGTCAATATTCGGCGGTGGTTAATCAACTATCCGCACTATGGCAAGACGAGTGCTCTATTGTTAAGCGGGGTCGTGATTTTTTATCGATTTTACGTGGCGTTTAAGCAGGCGGTATCAATACTAGGGCACCTCTGATTAATTCAGATGAACTCTGGCTTTCAGGCGAATTCAGAATCGCAGCACGCCTTTGCAGTAAGGTCGAGACCTTTCAAAAAGGCGTAACAACGAGTCTGGGTTTGCCTGAAAGCCCCGTAGGGCGGGCCTAAAAATGGCT
>NZ_JAKSDZ010000034.1 GCF_023509475.1 Aestuariirhabdus haliotis
CTGCGGATCCTAAAATGGTTTTTATCAAGGCGAAGCTCGCCGTTCATGTCGAGACCTGAACAAGGGCTTCAACACCGAGAGAAACCATTTTAGGAGCGCCCTAGGACAGCTACCCCCATACCTCAACTCTTTGTTTACCGGGCCCCACCCAGCCTTTGCTGTGGAGCCCTTCGAGCCTAATGTTCAATAAAGCTGCTCTGCCCAGTTATGGCTGGTAAACCGGATAATCCGAATACCCCTTATCGGTGCCGCCATACATAGTGTCGGCATCAACGTCATTGAGGGGCCAATTATTTCGCAAGCGCTCTGGCAAGTCGGGATTAGCAATAAAGGGGCGACCGAAACCAAAGATATCTCCAAACCCGTCGGTTAATACTCGAGTGGCTTTTTCGGCCGAATACTTTCCGGCATACATAATCGTGCCACTAAAATTGTCACGAACCGCCTGACGAAAACTTGAGGGCAGCTCAGGTGCCAGATCCCAATCCGCTTCAGCCAGCGAAAGGTAGCCAACACCGGCTCTTTCCAGCACTCGAATCGCTTCGACATAGGTAGCCTGAGGATCCGTTTCGACCAACCCCAAATAGACGCGATCTTCTTTTGTGCTTTCAAACAGGGGAGCAAAACGTACGCCCAATCTATCGGGGCCAACCACCTCGGCAACGGCAGCCACCACTTCTCGCAAGAATCGCAAGCGATTCTTCAGATTGCCGCCATACTCGTCCGTACGTTGATTGCTGTGCTCAGAAATAAACTGGTTTATCAGATAGCCGTTTGCACAATGCAATTCAACGCCATCAAAACCCGCCTCCAGGGCATTGCGCGCCGCCTGAGCATACAGCTGTACCAACTGCTTAACTTCAGCAGTGGTTAGGGCTCTGGGCTGACTGGGTTCGGCAAGTGCACCCACTCCCGGCTCGGTTTCGATAAAGACACTGACCGCTTTGGCTGCGATCGCCGACGGGGCAACGGGCGCCTCGGCATTGGGTTGTAAGCTGGTGTGGGATACTCGACCGACATGCCATAGCTGGGCGAAAATCACCCCGCCTTTAGCGTGCACCGCCGATGTGACTTTTTTCCAACCTTCAATCTGTGCTGGCGAATAGATCCCCGGAGTCCAGGCATAGCCTTGGCCGCGGGGTTCAATCTGGGTGCCTTCGGTGACCATAAAGCCGGCTCCGGAGCGCTGCGCGTAATATTCGGCCATCAGATCATTGGCGATATCGCCGGGCTGCGAACTGCGAGAGCGCGTCAGTGGTGGTAGCACGATGCGATTTTTCAGGGTAAAAGGCCCTAGGGTGGTTTGGCTAAACAAGTTGCTATTGTTCATGATGGATTATCTCGGGTTCTGTTTCATCACCCACTTCAAGCTGGCTGAAAACACCGCTCGTGGAGTGACGAAAATGACGGGTTGCGGGCATGATAGAGGCAACTAAGATACAATCAAAAACAACTTATCCTTGTTTAAGCTACAAATATGAATGGTATCAATAGGCTGGACATCAAGCAGTTACGCGTACTGGCTGCGCTCCTGCAAGAACGAAATTTATCGCGGGTTGCCGACAACATGGGCTTGACGCAACAAGCCATTAGCGAGCAACTGAGAAAACTACGAGAAGTGTTCGAGGATCGTTTATTCATTCGCCAGGGTAACGGCATGGTGGCCACCCCTAAAGCCGAGCAGCTCGGAGGCAAAATCCACGACATCTTACAAGCGGTAGAATCCCTCCTTGAGCAGGAGCAATTTGACCCCGCCTCTTACCAGGGCATCCTCAATATCAGCGCTACGGATTACGCCATTCAGGCCGTATTACCACCGCTACTAAAGGTGGTACGACAACAGGCACCACACCTTAAAATGGTGGTGCGAGACTTTGAATCTGAGAACCTGAACGCGCAAATGGCTGCCGGAGAGATCGACCTGACGTTAACCTTTCCCCCATTTTTGCCCGACTCATTGCACTACATCACGCTATTTGAAGAACAACATACCTGCGTTGCCCCCCGCCATTCCGAATTGACTCATCGCCAGTTAACGCTGGAAGAGGTGGCCGCACTTCCCCAACTGATTGTCTCTCCTGCACGGGACAGTTTGAGAGGCTCTCACGATGCCTGGTTTGCCAAACAAGGTTTACAAAGAAATATCCTGATGTCGATTCCGAGTTTTTCTGCCGCACCCAAGGTGATCGCCGCCACCGATACCATTGCTTTCTACCCCGAACGCCTGTTACCCAATGAACACGTCGTCCCCTTAAAGCTCGATACCCTCCCCCCTTCTTTTGAAGTAGTAGTAGCGTGGCACCCCCGCTCCAGCCAAAGCCCCATTCATCGCTGGTTAATAGATGAATTAAAAGCCCTGTTTTAAGCGATTCCGCCAGTGACTGCAGAACCATGTATTAAGGTACCTCTGATTACTTCAGATAGATCTCTGCGGACCCTAAAAATGGTTTTTGTCAGGCGAAAATCGCCCTGCATGTCGAGATCTATCGGGCATTATAAAAGGCCGGCTTGGGTTCACCAAAGTGCGTTATAAAGGACTGGATAAATACGATCATCACCTATTGGTGAGCAGCCGCTGGCCTGTTTGTTGGTAGTACAGAAGCACTGATTGAAACGAAGTGAATCATTACAGGCTTAGTGCAACCTGAAATGCTAAAAACCAAAATACGGCTCTAACGATGGCATTTTTCCCATACATTGAACGCCTAAAATTGAAAATTGAAAACTGAACTGGATTGGTCTGTGACACTCATTGATCAGACGTTCCTTAATAGAAAACTGTTTTTACTCATTTATAAAAGCAAGCAAGACGTCACAGCTCATTGATTTATTTCAAGCGAAAAACCTAGTGTATATCAATCGACATATCCATCGGTAACAACAAACTGGCATACTATGCCCCCCTATATTTATCGCACAACGCTCTCTATGAAACTCAGCAATATCACTCATCCCTTGACCAAAACTCTGTCCCTGTCCATCGAGCAATGGTCCCTGAAGCCGGGGGAACAATGGGCCCTGGTTGGCAGTAATGGATCAGGCAAGAGCCTGATTGGGCAACTTATCAGCGGTGATCTCACGCCTGGCGAGGGTACTATCTGTGAGCGCCCAGCCAATATTGGTTACGTGTCGTTTGAAAAACAGCAGGAACTGCTGGAGGCGGAGCGTTACAACGACGACACCGATTTTATGGACAAGGTCGACACCGGCACCCCCGTACGCGACCTTGTCCAGCAAGAGGAGCAAGACGAAGCACGTCTACAAGCGTTATCCAAAGTACTGGGCATGACAGACATTCTTGACCGTGGCTTTCGGCTACTGTCCACCGGAGAAACCCGCAAACTGCTGTTGGCCAGAGCACTGATGAGCCAACCCGATATGCTGGTGCTGGACGAACCCTTCGACGGCCTCGACGCAGCAACCCATAAAGCTGTGGAACAGATGATCAGCAACCTGATGCAAGATGGGGTTATGGTTGTGCTCTTGCTGAACCGGTTTAGCGAGCTACTGCCTGAGATTACCCATGTCGCTTATGTGCAACATTGCACTTTATTGGCCTGTGGTCCACGACAAGCGTTGCTTGCCGAGGGCGCTTTACAAACCCTGCATCAGTTTCATCAATTACCCGATACTCTACCCGTTGGTGATTCGACTCAGAAACTCAACCCTTCTCCGACCGATCAGCCCTTGGTAAAAATGAAAAATATTCGTGTTAGCTATGCGGAGAAAACCATCATCGACGGCCTTAGCTGGCAGGTCGATGCCGGGCAGCACTGGGCGGTGCGTGGCCCCAACGGTTGCGGCAAAACCACCTTGCTCAGTCTGGTCAGCGGCGATCATCCGCAAAGCTATGCCAACGATATTTGCCTGTTTGGTCTTCAACGGGGAAGTGGCGAAAGCATCTGGGAGATCAAACAACATATCGGACTGGTCTCCTCCAGCTTGCAGCTAAACTATCGCGTACCGATCAGTGCGCTGAATATGATCATCTCCGGTTTTTTCGACACCATCGGGGTTTACAACAAACCCTCGGACCGTCAAAAATCGCTGGCCATGGAGTGGCTACACCTGATCCATCTAGAGCACCACGCAAATACTCCGATTGCACAGCTGTCCTATGGCCAACAACGTATGCTGTTGATTGCCCGCGCGATGGTCAAGCACCCTCCGCTGTTGATTCTCGACGAGCCCTGTCAGGGACTGGATGAAATTAATCGTCAAATGGTTCTAGCATTACTCGACCAGATCGGCCAACTGGGCGAAAGCACCTTGCTGTTCGTCAGTCATCACGAAGAAGATTACCCCAACTGTATCGCCAACCGATTGGAGTTTGTCGCCCAACCCACCGGTGGATTTGCTTATCGGCAAATAGAGTAAGCCAAATAAGCCCCTTCACCCCTTTTTGTTCAAGCTTCAATGTCGACAGCCGCTAATCAGTAATAGAGCTGTTTGATGTCGCTATATGGTCAAGTTGGTCTCATTGGCTGGCTATGAGTGATATCTGGCTATACTGATTGTAATGCTACTTAAAAAGCACAAAACCAGGTGATGGGAATCAGCAGGCAACAACATCGTATTGTATTAGGGGCATTTTTATTGCTGGTTATCGGCTTTGTACCTGCTGCGCTTTGGCTTGGTCAGTGGGCTGCCCTCTCATGGGACAAGCCACCGCTCTCCGGATCGCTCGATTTCCAATGGTTTGATACCACCAACCAGGCTCATAACCTGAGTGCATGGGAAGATGGGTATACCTATCTTTTTTTCGGCTTTTTTAGCTGCTCGCAGATCTGCCCAGTACGAACTCACCAGATGCAAACATTGGAACGCTCACTGGCACAAAACACCGAATTGAATTTACCGCCAGTTCGGTTTCTTTTTATCACCATTGATCCCGGTACCGACACGCCAAAAATGCGTTATGAAATGATCGATAGTTTATCCGACCGTTTTTTCAGCGCTCGCTTGGAACCCCGTGAATTGAGCCGTATACAGCATCGTCTACGAGAAAAAGTGTCAACCCTGCCAACGATACCTCGTCATGCAGGAAACTTATACCTGGTGGGTCCAGACCAGTCCATCAAGCGCATCTACAGTCGCACTAATATCGACAACCAATGGTTACTCAACGACCTACAAAAAATTGTTATTTCAGCAGGGTAATCGGGAGCAAAAACAATGAGTCATATAGATAATGAAATCCTCCAGCAAGATAAAAACATCTACTACCTGTTACTGGCCCAAGCGCCTATCCTGCTCATCAGCGGTATGGTTGGTTCATCACTGCTTACCCTGAGTATCATCTCCGCCATTGGTATAGCCTTACTCACACAGGCCGCCTACAGCTTATTCAAAGGCACTACATTATTTGGCATCGCCGCTGCTGTTCTGATGATGAGCACCTCAGCACTATTGATTCAGACCCAAATGGGGATGATCGAGATGCACTTCCATATTTTCGCTTCCATGGTTGTGTTTCTGCTATATCAGCGCTGGCAACCCATTATCGCCGCCTTGTTGACTGTTGCCATACACCACATTTCCTTCACTTATATTCAAATGCAGGGCGTAGTGATAGCTGACATTCCCATTACTATCTTTGCCAACGACTGTACCTGGACGATTACCTTTATTCATGCGGTCTTTGCCGCCGTAGAATCGGTGGTTCTAATATTTATGAGCATCCAGATGAAGCTTGATTCATCTGCGAATCGCAACATTGCCGGTGCGATCCAGAAACTGTCGGAAGAAAATGATTTAACCGTTTCCTTGCATGACCCCAAGAGCCCAGCAGAGCATGCATTTAACGATATGCTTGCAACGCTCTCCAGTATTTTTTCAGAGTATCAGCAGATCTCTTCTCAACTATCTGAAACCAGCCACACACTGAACAACATCGGGAAGCAAACCCAACAAAATACCGAACAGCAGAGAGAACGTTCGCAGAATGTATCCCAATCAACCCTGCACATTCTGGAAAGCGTCAGTAATATCGCTATCAACAGCTCCGACTCGTCAGAAAAAGCAACCCAGGTTGAACAGGACAGTCTGTCTGACAGCACACAAGTGATGACGGTTATGGAAGATATGAGCGCTCTTGAGACCGAAATCACTTCTGTGTCGCTATCATTGAATGAACTCACCGAAGACGTCAATTCCGTCACCTCACTGTTACAGGCCATTCGAAGTATCTCAGAGCAAACCAACCTGTTGGCTCTCAATGCCGCCATCGAGGCCGCTCGGGCCGGAGAGTCTGGTCGTGGTTTTGCCGTTGTCGCCGATGAAGTTCGTGCTCTGGCCCAACGCACCAGCCAAGCCACCGATGACATTCAAACGGTTTTGGATCGCCTGAATACCAGCGTTGAAAAGACCGTTCATTCCATGGGATCAGGTAAAGAGCAGACAACTCAAAATGTCAGCCAGGTAAAAAAGATTGTTCATCGAATGACCGAACGAGCCGATGATATTCATCAAGTTTCCAGACTCAGTAAAACTATTGCCCAAACCACACAGGAACAAGAAAACCTGTTACAAGAAATTGGTCAACAAATTCAACAGAACGTCGAATCCACCCATGATCTGAATGAACATATGCAAAAGATGGTGAATGAAGCCAATGAGGTAAGTAGTATTGCCGAGCAATATCGCATTAAGGCTACAATATTTAAAATATCCTAGCTTCCTTACTTTCGACCGTCATAACTCGCGGAATAGTTTCATCGTTAGCCTGCGAGTTTTTTTATCCGCGACATTAATCTCATCACGGCTTTGCTTTATGACATGTCACTCATGTATTGTCGGGTTCACTTACACGACTGGCATAATTCAAGCGCCCTATGAAAACTTTCATCCAGGCACTACCCAAGGTTGAGCTTCATCTTCATATAGAGGGCTCACTCGAACCTGAACTGATGTTCGAACTGGCCGAGCGCAATCACATTTCGATTCCCTACCCTTCCGCTGACGCCGTTCGGGAGGCCTACCAATTCCACAACTTGCAATCGTTCCTCGACATATATTATCAAGGCGCCAATGTACTGATTACCGAACGCGACTTTTATGACCTGACCTGGGCTTACCTGCTACGCTGCCAGCAGGATAATGTGATTCATAGCGAGCTGTTTTTTGACCCACAAACCCATACCGAACGTGGCATTGGTTTTGATACGGTCGTTAATGGCATTTATAGCGCACTCAACGACGGCCAGGAAAAACTAGGCATCAGCAGCCGCTTGATACTCTGTTTTTTAAGGCATCTCGACGAAGCCTCGGCGTTTGCCACCCTGGAGCAAGCCCTGCCCCATAAGGATAAAATCATCGCCGTCGGGTTGGATTCATCCGAGCTCGGCCATCCACCGGAAAAATTTCAACGTGTCTTCGATCGCGCCCTGGCCGAAGGTTTTCTGAGTGTGGCCCATGCCGGGGAGGAAGGTCCCGCGAGCAATATTCGTGACGCCTTGACTCTGTTAAAGGTGAGTCGCATTGATCATGGGGTGCGCTGCACCGAAGACGAAGCACTGGTCGAGCAACTGATCAAAAACCGAACCCCGTTAACCGTCTGTCCGCTCTCCAACACCAGACTCAAGGTGTTTGACTCCATGGCACAACACAATATTGTCGAGCTATTACGTCAAGGGCTATGCGTCACCATCAACTCAGACGACCCGGCTTACTTCGGCGGCTATATGAACGACAACTTTATTGCCGTTGCCAACGCTCACTCGGTAACACAGAATGAGTTGGCCCAGTTTACCTTCAATGCCATCGACGCCAGTTTTGTCTCACCACAGGAAAAAGATCGCCTGCGACAAATCACCCAATCCTTTCTGGATAACCTGCCGGTTTAAACAGCGGTCTACATGCCGTATTGCAGAGCCGCGTAACCAGTGCAGCTCTGCAACAGAAGACGATCTAACAGGAGATACTGCTGCTGCCTTCCGGTATACTCCGCCGCCATGACTCGCGCCCTGGATATCCTCAACCACACCTTTGGCTACGACGCCTTTCGCCCTCCACAGGACGAGATTATCGACACCCTGATTAAAGGGGGAGATGCTCTGGTGCTTATGCCCACTGGCGGCGGAAAATCCCTGTGCTATCAGATTCCGGCGTTGGCGCGCCCCGGCTGCGGTGTGGTGATCTCACCCTTAATTGCCTTGATGCAGGATCAGGTCAGCGCCATGCAGGAACTGGGGGTGCGGGCCAGCTTTCTGAACTCGACCCTGGATCTGGCCAGCGTGCAGTCGGTCGAACAGGCGCTGCTCGATAACGAGCTGGATCTGCTCTATATTGCCCCGGAGCGGTTAGTACAGGGGCGCACGTTGCAGCTGCTGTCCCAGGCACAGATCGCTCTGTTCGCCATCGATGAGGCCCATTGCGTGTCCCAGTGGGGACATGATTTTCGTGCCGATTATCTACAGCTGTCTCTGCTGCACCAGGAGTTTCCTCAGGTACCCCGCATCGCCTTAACCGCCACGGCGGACGAACGCACTCGCGCCGAGATCATCGAGCGCTTGCAACTGGAAGAGGCTCAGCAATTTATCGCCGGTTTCGATCGCCCCAATATCCGCTATCGAATTACCCTCAAACAAAACGCCCGACAACAGCTGTTACGCTTCCTGAAACAGGAACACCCCTCCGACGCCGGTATTGTCTATTGTCTGTCCCGGCGTAAAACCGAAGAGATCGCCAGCTGGTTATGCCAGCAGGGTTTTACGGCCCTGCCCTATCATGCTGGTCTGCCGACTGAAGTGCGGGCTGAACATCAGGCGCGCTTCCTGCGGGAAGAGGGCATTATCGTGGTGGCGACCATCGCCTTCGGTATGGGCATCGATAAACCCGACGTACGCTTTGTCGCGCATCTCGACCTGCCAAAAACGGTTGAAGCCTACTATCAGGAAACCGGGCGCGCCGGACGCGACGGCGAAACCGCCAATGCCTGGATGGTGTACGGCTTGCAGGATGTTATCAAGCTGCGACAGATGATGGCCAACTCCCAGGGTAATGAAGCCTTTAAACGAGTCGAGCAACACCGTCTTAATGCCATGCTTGGCCTGTGTGAAATAACCAGTTGTCGACGCCAGACCTTACTCGGTTACTTTGGCGACGAACTGGCCGACCCCTGTGGCAACTGCGATACCTGCCTCGAACCGGTGGCTACCTGGGATGGCACCGAAGCGGCGCGCATGGCACTGAGCGCGGCTTACCGTACGGGCCAGCGCTTTGGCGTCAACCATCTAATAGATGTTTTGCGTGGCAGTGAAACTGACAAGGTCATTCAGTGCGATCACCATCGGCTACCTACTTTTGGCGTTGGCAAGTCGCTGGATAAAAACCAGTGGAGTTCAGTATTTCGCCAACTGGTGGCCCGCGGCTATCTGCGGGTCGACGTCGAAGGCTATGGTGCATTGCAACTGGAAAGCCATTGCCGAGCGCTATTAAGGGATGAGGAAACCCTGCATCTGCGCCGCGACACCCTGAAGAAAGTGGTCAAGCAGCAGACCAAAACCGCCCTGCCCGAGGATATCGATGTCGCACTGTGGGAAGCGCTGCGCGCATGCCGCCGGGAGCTGGCCGATGAACAGGGCGTGCCACCCTACGTCATCTTTAATAACAATACCCTGCAGGAGATGTGTTACCAGATACCCCAAAGCCTGAGCGAGTTCGGCAGCCTCAGCGGGGTTGGCGAACGCAAGCTGGATAAATATGGCGCCGACTTTTTACGGGTCATCAATCAACATCTGAGCAGCTGATTGCAACCTGCGACCACGCTTGCCTCTTTTACCTTTTGCTCTTTCCCCGCACCCACGAAGTTGGCATAATGCGCGCCTATTTTTTGTACGCCATACCAGCCACCAGTAATCCCGTGCGGTGCGGCCCCTGTCTCAATACCTGAATCCGGATCATTACATTGCTCACTACTGCCAATATCACCATGCAGTTCGGCGCCAAGCCACTGTTTGAAAACGTCTCTGTCAAATTTGGCGAAGGCAACCGCTACGGCCTGATCGGGGCCAACGGGTGCGGAAAGTCGACCTTTATGAAAATTCTGGGTAACGACCTCGAAGCGACTGCGGGAAATGTTTCCAAAGACCCTAACGAACGTATCGGTAAATTGAAGCAGGACCAGTTTGCATTCGAAGAGTTCAGCGTAATCGACACCGTGATCATGGGTCATGAAGAGCTCTGGGCGATCAAAGCCGAGCGCGACGCCATTTACGCCAAAGCCGAAATGAGCGAAGCCGATGGCATTCGTGCTGGCGAGCTGGAATCGGAATTTGCCGAGATGGACGGCTACACCGCCGAATCCCGCGCCGGCGAGCTGTTACTCGGAGTCGGCATCGAGGAGTCCCTGCACTTTGGCCCCATGAGCAAGGTCGCACCCGGTTGGAAGCTACGGGTCTTGCTGGCCCAGGTACTGTTCTCCGACCCCGACATCATGCTGCTCGATGAGCCCACCAACAACCTGGATATCAATACCATCCGCTGGTTGGAAGGCGTGCTCAACGAGCGCAACTGCACCATGATTATCATTTCCCACGACCGCCACTTCCTCAACAGCGTCTGCACCCATATGGCGGATCTGGACTACGGAGAGCTGCGCCTGTACCCCGGCAACTACGATCAGTACATGACGGCATCGACCCAGGCCCGGGAGCGTCTGCTGTCGGAAAACGCCAAGAAGAAGGCCCAGATTTCCGAATTGAAATCCTTTGTCAGCCGTTTCTCCGCCAACGCCTCCAAATCCAAGCAGGCGACGTCGCGTGCCAAGCAGATCGACAAAATCCAGCTCGACGAGGTCAAGCCTTCCAGCCGTCAGAACCCCTATATCCGTTTCGAGCAGGAGAAAAAACTGCATCGCCTGGCATTGGAAGTGGAAGGTTTGGGTAAGTCGTTCGACGATGACAAACTCTTCAGCGACCTTAACCTGATGGTCGAAGTCGGTGAGAAAATTGCCATCATCGGACCCAACGGCATCGGTAAATCCACCCTGCTACGCTGTCTGGTGGGAGATCTTGAGCCGAGTGCAGGCACCGTGAAATGGTCCGAAAACAGCAGCCATGGCTATTACGCCCAGGATCATGCGTCCGATTTTGAAACCGATAAAACCCTGCTCGAATGGATGGGCGACTGGGGCCAGGAAGGCGACGACGAGCAGGTCATTCGCGGTACTCTGGGACGTTTACTGTTCTCGCAAAAAGATATCGACAAGTCGGTTAAGGTGATCTCCGGTGGTGAACAGGGCCGCATGCTGTTTGGCAAAATCATGCTGCAGCGCCCTAATATCCTGTTGATGGATGAACCCACCAACCACCTGGATATGGAATCGATCGAATCCCTCAACCAGGCCCTGGAAGACTATGCCGGCACCTTGATGTTCGTCAGCCATGATCGGGAATTTGTCTCCTCATTGGCGACTCGCATTATCGAGCTGACACCCACCGGTGTGGTCGATTTCCACGGCACCTACGAAGACTACCTGCTCAGTCAGGGCGTGCAGTAGTCCTCAGCGAGAAAAAACAAAAAGGGAAGCCTGTGCTTCCCTTTTTTATACCTATACCCGGCCCCGCTGCTTCAGTTCTGGCCAAGGCAATTCCCAGGGCGTGTTCCACTGCTCAATCTGTTGCTGGCATTCATCGGTAAGGTATTCGACGCCTTCACCGGGCGATCGCACAAACTCCAGCGACTCATCTCGCCACTGAAAGCGCAAAGCATAGGCATGCAGATAACCCCGATCGCAAGCTTGAGCCTGCGCCTGATCACCATAACGGGCATCGCCCAAAATCGGCGCCGCCAGGCTTTTCATGGCGACCCGAATCTGGTGGGTTTTGCCCGTCGCCGGACGCAAGATAAACAGCCGCCGTTTGTGCTCGATTGAGGTGCTGAAAAACTGGGTGAGTGCCGGGTTGTTGGTACTTTTTCCCAACTTCCAGCTACCCCGGCGCGATCGGGTCATATCACCGCGTATCAGCCCTTGCTTGCGATTGGGTTTACGGGCCGACAACGCCAGGTAAAATTTTTCGATGCGGTGCTCCCGAAACAGCTCCGCCAACCCGGCCGCGGCATCGGGATTCCTTGCCAGCAATAACAGTCCGGACGTCATGCGGTCGAGCCGGTGGACCAAAAACAGCTGCGCTTCTCCCTGTTCACGGGCGATACGGGCCACCAGGCCCTCGGCCTCATCATCGCGATGCACACTAATCCCCGCCGCCTTATCGATCAGCAGAAAATCATCGTGTTGGTGCACAAGTTGGTACCAAGGCTGGGGCATAACGGCCTACCTGTATTGTGTCTATTAAGGCGAATAGGAACGATCGGACAACTCGACGGCCATTATCCCCGCCCAACTTCGCATTGCCCAGCCCGACGGTTGAGTTTTATCGTCGCTGCCGCCAGAATAAGCGCTGCTCGTGGCCAACGCTTCGAGCCATTGATTCACTGCGCAGCGCGCAGAACGCCATTGGGGGAACCATAAGATGAAAATGATCACCGCTATAATCAAGCCGTTCAAGCTTGATGATGTCCGCGCCGCCCTGTCCGATATCGGCATACGGGGCATGACCATCGAAGAGGTCAAGGGTTTTGGTCGTCAGAAAGGTCACACCGAACTGTACCGAGGTGCCGAGTACGTTGTCGACTTCCTGCCCAAGGTCAAGGTGCAGATCGCCGTTGACGAAGACGTGCTCGAGCAAGCCATTGAAGCCATTCAAAGCTCCGCTTGCACCGGAAAAATTGGTGACGGCAAGATTTTTGTGACCAACGTAGAACAGGTTATCCGCATCCGTACCGGCGAAACCGGCCCGGAAGCGCTGTAAACGAGCTGTTTTAAAACAGCCCAACCAGGCAGCAGACTAAAGCGGCCATAGAAGCCGTATCCATCGCTGCTGTATCACCGGAACAGACCGGATCGCTCCGCGATCACGACATAATTAAAACCCTATAAAGCCTGTTCCGGCGAGGGGCCAATAAACCTGTTGCCCCGATAATAATTAAAGTGCCTTAGGAGTAAATTGATGTCGATCTCACGAGTCGGTGGCCTGATAGCCGCCCTGGTTGCGCTCTGCGCAATTCCTTTACCAGCCATGGCTGATGAACTTAATGGCGCCAACACCGCCTGGATTCTCACCGCCACCGCCCTGGTATTGTTTATGACCCTACCCGGCCTGTCGTTGTTTTATGGTGGCCTGGTCCGTACCCGCAACGTGCTGTCGGTACTCATGCAATGCTTTGCCATCGCCTGTGTCGCTTCCCTGTTATGGATGATCGTCGGCTACAGTCTGGCCTTCACCGACGGTGGCGCCGCCAACAGTTTTATCGGCGGCTTCAGCCAGGTGTTCTTCGCCAATATTGCGGAAGAAACCGTGGCCGGTGATATTCCCGAATCCCTCTTTGCCATGTTCCAGATGACCTTCGCGATCATCACCCCGGCCCTGATTGTGGGTGCCTTTGCCGAACGTATTCGTTTCTCCGCCATGCTGCTGTTCAGCGCCGGCTGGTTGCTGCTGGTTTATGTGCCGATCACTCACTGGGTCTGGGGCGGCGGCTGGCTGGCCGAACTGGGCTTGCTGGACTTTGCCGGCGGTACCGTGGTGCACGTGACGGCCGGTGTGGCGGCGCTGGTATTCGCCATTGTGGTTGGTAACCGCAAAGGCTTCGGCACCACCGCCATGCCACCCCACAATATGACCATGGTCGTGACCGGTGCAGGCATGCTCTGGGTTGGCTGGTTTGGCTTTAATGCCGGCAGTGCGCTGGCCGCCAATGGCGATGCGGCCATGGCGATGCTGGTAACCCACATCTCCGCCGCCGCCGGTTCCCTGACCTGGATGGCGATGGAATGGATCAAACACGGTAAGCCCTCGGTACTGGGTATCGTTACCGGTATGGTCGCCGGCCTTGGCACCATCACTCCGGCGTCCGGTTTTGTTGGCCCCGGTGGCGCGTTGATTATTGGTATTTCCGCCGGTGTCATCTGCTACTACATGACCCAGGCGATCAAACAGAAGTGGAAAATCGATGATTCCCTCGACGTATTCCCGGTGCACGGCGTGGGCGGTATTCTGGGCACCTTGATGGCCGGTATCTTCGCCTCCAGCGAACTGGGCGTCTTCAGCGGACAAGGCCTTAACGAAGGCATGACCATCGCCAGCCAGCTTGGTGTACAGGCGATCGGTGTGCTTGCCACCGGTGTTTACACCGCCATCGTGACGCTGGTGCTGATGAAGGTCGTCAACAACATTGTGGCCCTGCGTGTTACCCAGGACGAAGAGACCGAAGGTCTCGATCTGGTACTGCACGATGAGCGGGGTTACGACCTGTAATCCCTACCTTATCGCAAAGGGCATCCAGCCCTTGGCAACCCACAGCAAAACCCCGGCTCAACACCGGGGTTTTACTGCTTTTGTATTACCATAAAGGGGGTTACTGACTAATCCTGCTGAACTACACTGTGCTATTCATACCCTGACACAGACGCTTTTATGTCCACCAATTTAAAAAAGCTCTCACAACAGCTGCGTAACTTTCCCACCCCCGTCGCGGGTCTGGCATTGGGCATCGCCAGTATCGGCATCATACTCGACGCGGTATTGATCATGGGCGGCGTCGTTCAGACCCTCACAGCGATCATTGCCGGCCTATTGCTGAGCCTGTTAAGTGTTCGCTTTGTGTTGCATCCCGGGACACTCCTCAACGACCTCAAACATCCGGTGGTGGGCAGCGTTGCCCCCACCTTTGCCATGGGTTTGATGTTGGTCAGCAACGCGATTATTCAGCACCATCACGAGCAGATCGGCCATGCCCTGTGGCTAGCGGCGGTCATCCTGCACGCCGGTTTTCTGGTGACCTTTGTCTATCACCGTCTGTTGCAGTTTGAATGGGAACATATGGTACCGAGCTGGTTTGTACCACCGGTGGGTATAGTCGTGGCTGCGGTCTCTTACCATGGAGAGAGTTTTGGCTTGCTCTATACTATTGCCGAACTTTGCCTTTACTTTGGCCTGGTTTGTTACGCCATTATGCTGCCATTGATGTTCTACCGATTGATCTTCAAAGAAAACATTCAACCCGGCGCACAACCCACTATTGCCATTCTTGCCGCACCCGCCAGCCTTTCCATCGCCGGCTATCTGAGCCTGATAGAAAATCCTTATGCGCTGGTTATCCTGGTCTTGTTTGGCATCGCCGTACTGATGACCTTTATTGTCTACATCGCCTTCGCCCAACTGCTACTGCTGCCCTTCACTCCCGGTTATGCGGCCTTTACCTTTCCCATGGCCATAGGGGCGACGGCTCTGTTTAAAACGGCGGACCAGCTGGCATCCTGGAACGTGAACCCAGAAGTGATTTATCAGGTATTGATTCTGGCCAAAATAGAACTGGCCCTGGCCACCCTGGTGATCAGCTATGTCACCCTGCGTTTTGTGATTCATTTCGCCAAACCCAAAAACGATATTCTTTCGACAAATTAGCTACTCAGGCAGACTCATCACCACCGCCGCACCACTAACGGCAATGCCACCTGTCTCAGGGATATCGACTCTGATCCGGCTGGGTCGCCCCATCACTTCGCCCTGGCGCAGGGTTAATCGAGCAGGTATTGATATCAACTTTGCTTCTCTCAAATAGCCGCCAAATGCTGCCGCTGCTGCACCTGTAGCCGGATCTTCGACAACGCCGCCTACCGGGAAAGGGTTACGGGAATGAAACAGTTCATCACTTTCTTTCCAAACCAGCTGCAGAGTTGTCAGGTCATTTTTCAACATCAGGGATTTCACCGTTTCGAAATCATACTGCAAGCGGTCCAACCGAGATTTGCTGTTCACCGCCAGCACCAGATGCCAGGCGCCTGCATAAGCCCGGGCTGGCGGAATCGACTCATCCAGTTCATCCTGCGACCAACCCAGCGCCTGCAATGTCGCCGTCACCAGTGGTTCTGGAGCAGATTCATAGCGGGGCTCGACGGACACCAGGGTCGCCTGCTGGTCACCGGTCTCTGTAGTCGTCACCGACACAGGCACCTCTCCGACAGTGGTGGTCAGTTGATAAGCTTCTGGCGCTTGTCCCTGCGCCATATCCGATTGCGCCAATGCGACCCCGGTGGCAATGGTGGCATGGCCGCAAAATGGCACCTCGGCCTCCGGACTGAAGAAACGAATGGTGCGTTGCGCGCCGGTCTCAGGGGCCACAAAGGCGGTTTCCGAAAAGCCGACTTCCGCGGCCATGCGCTGCATCTGCTCTACCGGGGGTAACTCACTGCCCACCCAGACACCTGCCGGATTGCCCCCCTCGGGAATAGTCGTAAAAGCCGCGATGCGTTTGAGAGTGCCAGATACCATGTCGATCTCCTTGCCCTGCGATGGGTACTGTTCGATGTGATGCGGAAACTATAGACTGTGCATAAACGACTATAAATGTTCTATTATGAACATCTGATACCCGATATTGCACAATTAAAGTGATGCCACCTCTCCGCCTTCAACGGCGTTAATCACCCTGCCGAGACCATCATGAACTGGAACGATCTGAAATTTTTCCTGGCCCTGGCCCGCGAAGGCTCGGTCAGTGGTGCCGGGCGCTTGCTGGGGGTCAAACACACCACCGTCGCCAGACGCATCCAGGCGCTGGAACAGCAAATGGACACACGACTGTTTGACCGTTCTCGTCAAGGTTATGCCATGACCCAGGCGGCCGAAAATCTGTTCGATCAGGTCGTGCATCTCGAGGAAAAAGTTCAGCAACTGCATCGCCAGGCCTCTCATCAGGATTCGGCTCTGGCCGGCCCGCTGAAACTGACGATTGCTCATGAGCTGGCCAATCGGCTGATTCTGCCGCACATTGGAACTTTCTGTCAGCGTTACCCGAGCATCGACCTACAACTGATGATGACAACCGGTCTGGTCGATCTGGCCGCCATTGAAGCCGATATTGCTATACGCATGACAGCATCACCGCCCGATTACCTGATCGGGCGCGAATTGATGAAACTGCGTCATGGTATTTATGGTACTTCGACGGCCCTAAGCCAGCTGACAACACCGGTGCCTGTGATCCTGTTTCAAAGTGAAAGGCAACCTCCCCCATGGGTCACCGATCATTTTGAAGACGCCAGGGTGGTGCTGCGTGTTAACGATGTGGGTTCCATGGCCGTCGCCGTGAAAAGCGGTCTGGGCATCGCCAAACTGCCTTGTTATATCGGCGATACAGAACCTGAGCTGAGACGACTCGATTTGGATATCGGCTTATCCGACTGGGGGCTATGGATGCTCAACCACGTCGATCTGCGCACCACCGCCCGAGTTCGAGCCTGCAAGGACTATCTGGAGCAAGTCATCGAAAATCAGCGCCCTTTGATACAGGGCACGCAATCAAACTATTTTGAGTAGCCGCGATGGATAAAAAAGCATACCAAGCAACGGTCCGACATATTACCGACCTTAGTTGCCATCGGTCAGTTCGACCTTCAGTTCTTTGATGCGGTTTAGTTTATCAATGTAGGGATCGGGCACCGTATCGCCATCTATTTTCATCAGCTCATTCCTGAGCTTTTCAAACTGGGTTTTGGCCGAGCGGTAACCGGCTTTGGCCTTGCCAAAGGCAAAGGTTTTCTCCAGCGTGCCCGACAATGTGGTGATGGCAGCCAGAATGGCCAACAGCTGCTTATCCTCCAGGCCAACCGCCGCCCAATAGGTGGTCAGCGCGCCGCAGACGATGGTTAGCAAAATAATAAAATTATGGGCTACCGCTGCTCGCAATCGTTGCCGGCGAGCCTGGCCAATTTCTCGTTCCAGCGCGTCCATAAAGGCGTTTTTATTGGACATTCCTGTTCCTTTTTCCTACGGCTATTTCTACGTCTACTTCTGCGTTTATTACTGTTGTATTTCGACTTCACAGCAAAGGGAGTCGGAGCAAACCTTATTCAGACTGGCGCACTTTATATAACCGATTCCGTCGTAAAGCAAAATCGATTGTGCTGACCCAAAGCTAACGAAGCGCCGTTTTTACCAACTGAGCAATCTGGGACACGCCGCCGGGGCTTCACCTGGGTAATCTTGACCTACCGATTTAATGAGACCCTTTTATGAGCTTGTCAGGTGCGATCAGCCTCCGCAACATCATCCAGCGTTTTTGTCGCCCGATCTCCATCACCCTGGCATTGGTGGTGCTGGAGAACATCGCATTGGCGATGATTCCACTGCTGATCGGGTTTGCGATTGATGACCTGCTGGCCGGGTCTGCCACAGCCCTGCTGCAACTGGCGATGTGTCTGATGTTCCTGGTGGCGGTTGCTGTAATCCGTCGCATTTACGACACCCGCATCTATGGAGCGATTCGCGTCAATATGGGGCTACTGATCGAGCAACGCAGCCCAAACCTGCCGGTTTCAACCCGCAACGCACGGCTCGATATGGTGCGCGAGCTGGTCGATTTTCTCGAAGAGGAGATGCCCGAGCTGATAACAGCCATCGTGCAAGCGGTGATCGCGCTGATTATTTTAGCGAGCTTCCATCATTATCTGGCGCTCTCGGCAATACTTTTGACGCTGCTTATGCTGTTGTTCTACGCCCTGTTCCATGGTCGTTTTTATCGCTTGAACGCCGCTCTTAACGGGCAACGGGAACAGCAGGTTTCGGTACTGGATAGTGGCAGACGCTCACGACTGAGGCACCACCTACTGCGATTGAAGCAATCCGAAGTCCGATTATCCGATACCGAGGCCATCACCTATGGCTCCATCTTTCTGCTAGCAACAGTCTTTATCATCGCCAATCTGTGGGGCAGCGTGGGTTTGCCCGAGGTCAGCGCCGGCTCCATTTTCTCAATCGTGACCTACTCCTGGGAATACGTCAGTGCCGCCATCATGCTGCCGATCTGTTTGCAAACACTGACCCGATTACAGGAGATCACCCTGCGCATCAATCATCCGGCCTCCACACCACACCGGTCCAACGAGTTGCCACCATTATGAACAATCCTGTCTCCGTCGAGCCCGATACAAGCCTGCCCAAACAGCGCCGCCGCTGGCCTTTTGTTGTGCTCAGTTTGATGATTCTTGGCGGTGCCATTGGCTGGCTGAATGAGCCACCACCCGAGACTCCGATGGAGTCACGCCCCCGGGCCTTGTTGCCGGTCAGTCTGGTGGAGTTGCGGCCTCAAGCCACACCCTTGAAGCTGCACACCACTGGACTCACCGAGCCGCGCTGGGCGACCGAGATGGCAGCCGCCGTCGAGGGGCGAGTGTTGTCATTGGCAAACCCTCTGGAACCCGGCACGCGCTTGCGTTCAGGCCAGGTACTGGTCACCCTGGAGGCCAGCCCCTACCTTGCCGCTCGGGAAGACGCGCAGATGCGCCTGGCCGCCGCGCGGCTTAGTCAGGCCCGTGCCCAACACGAACAGAAAGTGGCCCTGAAAATGGGCGGTCGCCTGTTAACTCCCCTGGCCAAACATAAGCCCCAGATAGAGGCCGCCAAGGCAGCTACCCGCGCGGCCCAAAGCGCCCTGGAGCATGCCCAGCAACGGCTCGATGACACCCGGATACAGGCCCCCTTCGACGCTATCGTATTGGAACGCAGCGTGACTCCTGGGCAATGGGTCGAGAGTGGCGTGGCCTTGCTCAAAGTTGCCGCCAGTGACTCGCTGGATGTTCGGGTTCGCCTGTCCGATTCGAGCTGGCAACAGTTAACTCAACTGGACACCGGTGTCGCCGTTCGAGTGGTGACGGAACAGGGCCAACAATGGCCCGCCCAGGTGCGTTATGTTCACCCATCACGAGACCCCAATACTCGCCAACGACTAATCGTGCTGAAGGTGCCCGAGCCTTACGATAAAACGCCATCCCTGTTGCCGGACCAGCAGGTCGATGTCTGGTTCGACACGCCCCTGCGCGACGATATCTTCACGGCCCCTGCCTCGGCCCTCACCCACGACGGTTATGTCTGGACCCTGAACGACAAGGATCAACTGAGACCCGAAGCGGTCGAGTTACTGTCCAGCACCCAGGATCATATCCAGATCCGTTTTTTACAGAATCCGAAACAGCCCCGGCGCCTGGTACGCTATCCTCTGAGCAGTATGCTGGCAGGTCAGCAGGTTACACCCAGGCTCGAAGTCGATTTATCAAACGCGGCCGCCATCCGGGCGAACAACGACCCCAATCTGGTCGTCAGGAGCCAGCCATGAAATGGTTAACCGATTGGTTTCTGGATAATCCGGTCGCCGCCAATCTGCTGATGGTGCTGGTGCTCGCCGCCGGGGTTTTATCCCTGAACAATTTGCGAGTGGAGTCCTTTCCGCAAACACCACCGTCTCGACTGCTCATCAGCGTGGATTACCCCGGGGGCACGCCACAACAACTGGACGACAGCATTACCCGGCGCATCGAACAGGCGATCAGCGCGGTTCCCGGCATCCAGCGAGTTATCAGCCAGTCGATGCATGGCCGCGCAGAAGTCAGCGTGGTCAAAACGTCGGATACGAATCTGGATCGCTTGCTGGAAGATATTCGCAATCGCGTCAACAGTATCGAGGGCTTCCCCCCCCAGGCTGAGCCAGCGAAAATTCGCCGGGACGAATTCAGCAACCTGGCCGCCTTTGTGCTGGTTGCTGGTGACCTCGATGCCGACCTGCTGCAGCGATCGGCGGCGCGGGTTGAACAGGCGTTAAAAAAACATCCGGATATTTCCCAGGTCACCAACTTCGGTAAACGCCAGCAGGTATTATTGATCGAACCCGATCCTCTGGAGCTAAAGCGATACGGACTGAGCATTCGTCAACTGCAACAGATTCTGCAGAGCTGGTCGCTGGAATATCGCAGCGGTGAACTCAAAACCGCCCAGGGCACGTTGTTGCTGCGCGGCGACGGCCATGCCGATGATCTGCAACAACTCAAGCAGCTCCCCATGGTGACCGGCCAGCATGGTAATGTCTTGCTACAGGAGGTCGCCAGGATCAGCCGAGGCTTCGATAACGATGATTCCGTGGTGCGTTTCCAGGGCCAACCAGCCATCGCCTTAATGATTTCGACCAGTGCACGGGATCATCTGTTTCGTGTCAGCGAAGCGATCGAAGATACCCTGCAAAATTTGGCGCCCCAACTACCGGCGGATATCAAACTCGATGTTATGGCGGATATGACGCCCTACATAAAAGAGCAACTCTCACTATTGAGCACCAACGCCTGGCAGGGACTGCTTATTGTATTGGTATTGCTGGGGCTGTTTCTCGATCTACGGCTGGCCTTTTGGGTCGCCCTGGGCATCCCCATATCGATTGCCGGTGCGCTGAGCCTGATGGATCTGCCGCAATTCAATTACAGTATCAACGACATCACCTTGTTCGGCATGATTCTGGCGCTGGGTATATTGGTGGATGATGCCGTCGTGGTGGGCGAAAGCATTCATGAAACCCGGCAACGCCACAGCGACCCTAAAACGGCAGCCCGCATCGGCGTTGACCGGGTCTCCATTGCCACCCTGTTCGGCACCCTGACCACCATCGCGGCTTTCTCTCCGATGCTATGGATCAACAATGAACTGGCCAAGGTGCTCGCAGGGTTTTCTGCAGTGGTTATTTTTGCCCTGATTTTTTCCACCATCGAAAGCAAATTTATTCTGCCCTCTCACCTCAGCTTTGCCAGGCGCACGCCCTCGCGACAGGGTATTCTTGGTGTCTTTAATCGCCTTCAGGCGTTTCTTAATCGGGGGCTCGAAGGGTTTGGCAGATCCTGTTATCAACCCATGCTACGCGCCGCCCTGGATCATCGTTGGGCAGTGTTGATACTGTTCCTGAGTGTTTTCCTGCTCGCCTATGGCGCGCTGGCCACCGGGCAGATCCGCAGCGCCTTCTTTCCGGAAATTCCCGGGCGTTATCTGACAGCTACCGTGGTAATGCACAATGACGCACCCCAGGCTCTGAGTCTCGAGAATGCGCAACGACTGGAAACCGCCATTCATCAAGCCAGCACAGCCTTGCAGCAGGAATACCAGCTGGAACAACCACCGGTGCAGCGTCTGATCAATGCCGTTATCTACGCACAGGAGATCGAAATAACCGCCGAACTCAGTTCCGAGGCACTGCGCCACTTACCCACCGGCGCCCTGGTCAATCGATGGCGCGAGCAAGCCATGCCGCTAGAAGGCACCTATGCAGTAACCTTTTCCGCATCCGACGAACTGGCCGGCGGCACCACCATTGCGGTTGCCGCTCGTGACCGGGAGCTGGCTCGACAAGCCTCCCAGGCGTTGCAAGACAAGCTTAGGCTTTTACCCGGAGTGCAGGATGTCTCGGATGACAGTAAAGGCGGTCAACGCCAGCTGCAGCTAAGGGTCAACGAACGAGGCCGGCAACTGGGCGTCAGCAAACAGGATCTGGCGATACTGGTGGGTGGTGCCTTCGGCGGACTCGAAGTCAATCGATTACTGGTCGATGGTGAAGACACCCGACTGATCATCCGCCTGGCCGACGAACAACGGCGCAGCCTCGAACAGCTATGGAGCACTCCGGTTGCACTGGGGAACAGCTACGTGCCGCTGTCCGACATCGTCGAGGTCAGCAGCAGTCACGAGCCACAGATTTTACACCGGCGAAATCGCGATCGAGTGGTCAATATTCATTGGCGCCAGGACCGTTCCATCCTGTCACCGGAGGCGGTCTGGGCACGCTTGCAGCAAGAATCTGTGGTCGATATTGAACAGCAATTTCCGGGCGTCAGCATACAGGCCGTCGGTGAGTTTGAAGAGATCAGCGAAGTGCGCAGCGGCTTTCGCAAAGCGATGATCCTGACCCTGATGATGATCTTCGTGTTACTGGCCATCCCGTTGTCATCCTACTGGCAACCGCTGGTTGTGATATCCGTGGTCCCCTTTGGCTTTGCCGGCGCCATTATTGGTCATGGTGTATTGGGGCTGCCGGTCAGCATCTTATCGCTGTTCGGCATGATGGCGATGACTGGCGTGGTGATTAACGACTCCCTGGTACTGATCACCCGGTTCAATCAGCTGTTGGCTGAGGGCTTGCCGATGCCCGCGGCTCTGATCGCCGCAGGACGCAGCCGCTTGCGAGCCATTTTTCTCACCACCGTCACCACCGTATGCGGATTGCTGCCGCTGTTACTGGAAACCTCGGAACAGGCACAGTATCTAAAACCCGCAGCGGTTTCATTGGTCTTTGGTGAACTCTTCGCCACCCCGATCACCCTGCTGCTGATACCTCTGCTACTGAGCCTGGGGCTGTATAAAGCACCCTCAGCCAACTCTGCACCGTGCTATGATTCGAGGATCCTGCCAGTGGCCACTCAACAGGAAAGTTCATGACCAGGGACATTGCCCACAGCCTGATTCCAGAAGAGTTTCTGTTGGAACAACTGCCGGACAACTGGCGGCAGCGGCTGACCAAAGCGGTACTCTTTCTTGAACAGACTCTGGATCAGACACCGCCACCCGCCTGGAAGCAGGTAGCCGAACACTGCGCCATTTCACCGTTTCATTTTCACCGCCTGTTCAAGGCAGCTTTCCATGAAACACCCTCACAATACCTCAAGCGACTGCGACTGAAGCGGGCGGTCCAATTACTGTTCGATGAACCCGACTGGAGTGTTACCGATATCGCCCTGGGTTGTGGTTTCTCATCATCCCAGGCATTGGCCAAAGCGCTAAAACGGGAAATCGGTTTATCGGCCCTGGCTATTCGCGATCTACGCAACAGGAGTTACCCCGAGGAGTTCGAATTAATCCTGGCCAAGTTGGGGCACCCGGAAAAAACACAGCAATCCACCATCGAACGTCATCTGGCCGATAAGATCGAATATCAGGTGGTGCAGTGTGCTCAACGCGAATTCTGGAGCCAAACCCTGTGCCCGCCCAGCTTGCAAGGCGTTGCCAGGGTGCATCAGGATTTCGGCCAACACTTTAGCGGCCCACTCGTCGAGATCATGGCCGCCACCGAGGACGATAAGCCCTACCACCAGCAAACCCTGCATTTGGGTTATGCCCTCACCGGTACCGAGCCGAAGCAACCCCTGCCATCCTTCAAGCGCTTCATCATTCCTGCTGGGTACTTCCTGTGCAGCCGCGTTCGGGTGGCTAGCGAGACCGGCTATATCATCGCCTGGGAAGCGCTGTATGAATACCTGATGGCACACAACCTGGAGCCGGACCCGCGGGGTTATTGCATCGAAGAGATTTATAATCCGGAGCAGTTGCTGGTCGATAACGCGGCGATCGAAATCCGGTTATCGTTATCCATCAAACAGCCATAGCGATCCTGGATTCGTCTTAAAAGCCGAACGATTCCATACCGTCTCCGCTTGAGGCAAAGACCTGCAAGGCTTGAAAGCCATGCCGGGAAAACATCGAGGTCAGACCAGCATGCTCGCTGTTTTCCAGCGGCCGGGTGCAATAAGCGAAATGAGTAGCGGTCGTATTAGACAGTGACTTTTTCAGCAGCTGGAGGACGCGATTGGCAATCGCCGCACCCGAATCCACCAGATGCACTGGCCTGTCAAAACAGCCGGCAATCTCTTCCCCGAGCAGTGGGAAATGGGTGCAGCCCAGCACCAGAGTATCGGGCGTGTCAGTACCGTCCATCCAGGGAGCGATCTGCGCACGCACTTGCTCAACAGTGACCGGCAACCCTCGCATCTTTTGCTCGGCCAGTGCCACCAGCTCAGTGGAACCAATACTGAGCACCTGGGCGGCAGGGGCAAAGCGTCTGATAAGCTGCGCCGTATAATCACGCTTGACCGTCGCCGGGGTTGCCAGCAACCCGATAATGCCATTTTGAGTCAGTTGCGCCGCCGGCTTTATCGCCGGTACCACCCCCACGACCGGCACCTTTAGATGCTTGCGCAGCGCCTCAAGCGCTACCGTACTGGCCGAATTGCAGGCGATCACGATGAGATCTATGCGTTGATGTTGGCAAAAACGATCGAGTAAGGACAGCAACCGCTTGACCAGAAACTGGTCGTCCAACTCACCGTAAGGATAGAAGGCATTGTCAAACAGGTAATGGCAATCGACACCCCTGGTCGCATTCAGGATCTCCCGGTAGATCGACAAACCGCCGACGCCGGAATCGAAAATCAGAATCTGTTGTGCTGTCATCGCTTCCATCAACGAAATCTTATCGGGTTTTTATCGGCATACGCCGGAGGGTTGGCCGCAGCCATTGTACCTGTTATTGCATTTTATTGAGTCTATAACCAGCCCATAACGAGCGTTCTGCGGTCTCAAGCTTCGAAGTCGACCTTCGCTCAAATCATGAAAGCTGGTAGATTGTCCTGTACGCAATTTGATGACGATAAACCAACACTGGTCAGGATGACGGGTTTAGCCTCCCACGCTGCGAGTTCGACTGTATCGAAGAGGTCTATTGCATGCTTGTGTTAAACAGTTGTCCACATAGATTCTGGAAACCTTCATAACGCCAGGGAAGAGCCATGCCCTCAATCGAATTCTTTATTACATCCCTGATTGTTGTCCTGTTGCCCGGCACAGGCGTGATCTTCACGATGTCTGCCGGGCTGACTCAGGGCAAACGCGCCAGCCTGTTTGCTGCGGCCGGTTGTACCTTGGGAATCGTGCCACATCTACTAGCCAGTATTGCCGGTCTGGCCGCACTGTTACATGCCAGCAGTGTGGCATTTCAAATCCTGAAATTTGCCGGGGTAATCTACCTTGGCTATCTGGCCTGGAGCATGTGGCGCGATTCCGGCACGCTGGATCTGTCGGGCAAAGCCGTTCAGCGTAACGACTGGAAAATCGCACTGCGAGCTTTTTTGATCAATATTCTGAACCCCAAACTGTCGATCTTCTTTCTCGCTTTCCTGCCTCAATTTGTGCCACAAAACAGTGCATCCCCGGTCGCTGGTCTGTTAACGCACAGCGCCGTCTTTATGTTTTTGACTCTGGTGGTCTTTATCTTTTACGGCCTCTTTGCCAACGCCGTGCGTCATTACCTGTCCAACTCTCCCGTCATCGTGCGGTGGGTTCAGCGCAGTTTTTCGGGCGCCTTTGTCGCTATGGGCGCCAAACTGGCGCTAAGCGAGCGTTAACCAACACAGCCTATAACCCAATATCGTGACAACAGCACAAATATGAGTATTAATCGTAAATTGACGCAACGACTCCATACCAGCTCATGACCCCAGCGCTACAACAGGAATCAAGCCGGCTCGTTTCACTTCGCTTACCGCGGCACGCTTTAACACTCGAAAGGCGCCGTACATCATGACGGCCATGCCGCATAACCAGCTGAAGGAGAACAGCGGGTGCTGCATAAAGGTACCGACCTGATACAGGCTGGTTGCGGTGGCATAGGCCAGCACAGTGCTCCAGCCAATCACCACCCAGGCCCAGTGTTTGCCCGACTCCCGCACCAGAGCGCCCATTACAGCAACGCAGGGGGTGTAGAGCAGAATAAACACCAGATAACAAAACGCCGCCAGGGGAGTCACAAAGAGTTCGGCCATCTTGGACAGAGTCGCCTCACGCACGCCCTGCTCCTGCGCCGCTTCTTCGGCACTGGCATAGCTGTCGACACTGATCCCCAGCGGATCGGTCAGGCTGTCCAGCAAGCCACGGGCATTGTCGCCAATGCTGCTGAAGGCTTCACCGGTTGAGCCCCACAGAGTCGTGTCACCCTCCTCATCCGAAGTCACCCCGGCGACATCCGCGTAGAGGGAATCCAGAGTACCCACCACCGCTTCCTTGGCAAAAATACCGGTAATAATACCCACCGTCGCCGGCCAGTTGTCCTGCTCGATGCCCATTGGGGTAAACACCGGAGTGATTACTTTACTGACCGCACTGAGCACCGAGTTTTGCTTGTTCTCGTTACCGAAACTGCCATCGGTGCCCCAGGAATTTATAAAGGAGAGCGCCACCACCACCAGAATAATGGTTTTACCCGCATCCAGGCAGAAGCCTTTCAGGCGATGCCAGGTGTTGGTGGATACGTTACGCAATGTCGGTACATGGTACGCGGGCAGATCCATAATTGAAGATGACATCTGACTGGCCGGAAACGCCTTGCGGAACACCCAACCGGTCAATACCGCCATCACCACACCCAGCAAGTACAGCGCGAACACCACATTTTGACCGTTAGAGGTAAAGAGCGCGGCCGCAAACAGGGCATACACCGTTAACCGGGCACCGCAAGACATAAAGGGTGTCATGGCGATAGTGATCATGCGATCGTAAGGATTGTGCAACGAACGCGAGGCCATTACCGAGGGCACGTTACAACCAAAACCCACAATCAGCGGCACAAAGGCGCGGCCGGGCAAACCAATACTGCGCATCAGGCGGTCCACCACGAAAGCCGCCCGGGGCAGATAACCCGACCCTTCCAGAACCGACAAGCCGACATAGAGAAAGGCGATCACGGGAATAAAGGTTCCCACCAATTGAATTCCGCCCCCCAGACCATCGCTGATTAATACCATCAGCCATTCCGGAGCCGATACCTGGGTCAGGATCTCCCGGCTGCCATCAACCAGCCAGGCGCCCAGTAAAATATCGAAGAAGTCGATAAAGACCGCACCCACGTTAATAGCGAAGGTAAACAGCAGATACATCACAGCCAGAAACACCGGCACCCCGAACCACCGATTCAGAATCACCCCGTCCACTCGCTCGGTCAGGGTCTTGCGCTCCTGTTCGATAGTAACCGCCAGTGTCACCCAGGCTTGCACCTGCTGATGACGCGCCATCAACTCACTGGCAGCGTCCTCCACAACCGGCACCGTCGCCGTGGACAAAGCCTGTTTGACGGTCTCGATAGAGCTTTTTTTCGATGCCACGGCACCCATCACCGGCACACCCAGCGCCTTCGACAGCGCGACCAGATCGACCCGAATATGATGGGCCTCGGCGACATCGATCATGTTCACCACCACCAACATCGGAATACCCAGATCACGCAATTGATGGGTCAGTAACAGCTGGCGATTGAGGGTCGAGGCATCGACAATATTGAGGATCAGGTCGGGCTTGTCATTATCCAGAAACGAGCGCGCGATGGATTCGTCCAGCCCCAGCTGATCCTGCTCCAGAGAGTAGATGCCCGGCAGATCGACCACATCGTAGGTCTGGTTCTCGGTGCGACACTGGCCCACCTTACGATCAACCGTCACCCCCGGCCAGTTGCCCACCGTCTGGTGACGTCCGGTCAGTCCATTGAACAACGTGGTCTTGCCGCAGTTGGGATTACCAACCAGCGCGATGGTTTGCTTTGTCATTTATTCGCTGCCTTTTAATACCACTAATGCGGCTTCTGCTTTGCGAATGCTGAGCAGTGAATGACCGATCTTGACTTGCAGCGGGCACCCGAAGGGTGCCGTGCGCAACACCTGCACCGGTGTCTCGGGAACAATACCCAGAGCCAGGAACTGGCTGCTCTGCGCAGTTGATAAGGGATGGTAACTTTGTACAACGGCCGCTTGGCCAACGGGCAACTTATCCAGGGTCATTTTGGCTACTCTCAAACATCAATGGGTGCATGCTAAATGATAACCATTCCTACTTTAAGCCGAGATTAAGCTAAAGCTGATTTGGGTCAAGGTTGCAGTCAGGTTGTTTTTTAAAGACCTGAAATGGCATGAATTATGAGGGACAACCCAGTTGATATTTGTTAATAATCAACACCTTGAGAGTTTCCTATGGGTAGATGTTATGTCGGGACGCACCCCGACGGGTGCCTTAAGGGGGCGGACCGCCACCCCCTTAAGAATCCCGGCTCCTCCACGAAACCGGCCTTCGGCTTCACGCGCGAAGCGATCAGTTTTCGGGCGTCTCGACAGGGCATCCTGCCCAAACGAGACGGCTCGACATCCAAGTCTCGCCCCTGCGGGCCTATTCGAATTCTGAACGATACGCTTGTCGGTTTAGAGGGAGGAAAGTTGGGTGCTCGTCGGTGCTGTAACAAATAGATGTCAGGTCACAGGCTATTTCTTTTGGTTACGATGCATCCATCTCGTGAACTCGTTATTTCCGTGTACAGTGGAAGAACGTCGTCTGTACAAGGAAAACTGATCTCTAACTGATTGATTTTTAAGGGCTGCCAGATAGCATAGGGAGATCAGGAGTTAACCTAAAAGCGCATGGAAAGGACCTGTTTTCCGTGAAGTTAATTTTTTATGGGCTTTCAGCGTATTGATTTTATTGGTGTTTTTTCTAGATAAAGAAATTTTGAACCGAATGAACAACAATGGACCCCAAAAAAGGAAAGGGGACGTTCTTCCTTATAATTAGCTGTTAAGTATCAAGTGCTATGAAGAAAATTAGACCTGAAACTGAACTACTTTGGTTCGGGACGGTAGATGATGGAAAAAAGCTCGTGATCAATTCCACTATTGATAATCTATCGTGGGACTTAGTCACAATCTCTGCTGATGATAAAGATGAGTCCCTGTGGTTTGAAATTGAACTGGATGGAAAGATAGTTCAAATTCCGTTAGATCAGGTTAAAAAGGCAATAGAGTCCGCCCCAGGAGAGGTTCACTCAGAATCATGGTATGAAAACAATGTGTATCCTGATGGCAATACTTAACAAGGCGGTGTTGTCGCCTTCGGCTGGGACTGCCATTCCGCTGGCGCTCCATGCCAGCCCCAAACCGCGGCGTTATAAATTATGAGGTACGTACTGATACTCTTCGCTTGCCTCACAATTGCATCTTGTGAAAAGACTGAAAGAGAGAAACTTGAGCAAGAGATCCTTGAGGAAATGGGTTGGTTGTACTCAGCCGATCCAATAGAGGATGCATTGGAAGCTATAGATAATAAAGATTATAGGTTTATGGCAGTGTATGGTTATTCGTTGAGCATTCCCAGTGTTCCAAATAAATGCTTTTCTAGCTGGGAAGAAATTGAATCTAAGACCAAGCCAATTAAAGGGACCTCGGATGCTATTGAGAACTATGAGCACGCGAAGCTAAACCTAATAGCACGTGAATATGCTGAGCGTTACAATGTTCAATTGTTTTTCTATTTAAAGGATAGCGGAGTTTGGGGTTGTGATTTATAACAAGTGCATGTTGCATCAGACACTGCGTGGCTTGGACGGTTTTTCCGCTCGTCCCTCACTCCAAAACCGCCGCAAATGCAGGCGTTACTTTTAGTATGAGGAATTGTATGAACCGGCCCTTCTACGTGTATGTAGATGTAGATGAGACATTTGTTAGAAATTACGGTACAAAGCGAATTCCGATGCCACATGTAATAGAACATGTGAAAAGTCTAAAATCTCAAGGCGCTACATTGTATTGTTGGAGTTCTGGCGGTGCAGAGTATGCTAAGAATAGCGCGGAGGAATTTGGAATTTTGGATTGTTTTGAAGGCTTTCTCCCTAAACCGGAAGTAATGCTCGACGATATGAAAGTATCTACTTGGAGTAATCTAATCGAGTTACACCCAAATGAATGTCCCGACAAAACAATAGACGAATACAAAGAACTTATCATAAGCAAAAAGTAACAATGAGTTGTACCATCGCCCTATAAATCCAGCACTTCGTGCTGCCGGGCTAGGACTCCAAACCGCTGCGCGTTTTGTCGCCGGTAAACAAAAACGTTACATGTCATGAGTAAAAAGAGATTACTGGGCAAAATTGGTAAAGCTAAGAATGGGTACTTGAGTTACGACATTGAGAATGCAAAGTCGTCATTCTTTCCTGTTTTTTGCCAGCTACTTGAAACACAATTCGATGCTAAACCTGTTGGACCTCCAACTTCATATGTAAGCGAGATCTTAGGTGACGTAAAAATTGGTGAAGTTGTTTTAGGCTGGGGCTGGGATAATTGGTCGGGCGTATACTTAATGGCTCTTACTCCGGAGGGCGATAATATAGTGCAAGAAGTTGCTGGTGTTATTGATCCTAAGCTTAAGAAGGAACGTTTCGAGTGCCACGTTCACATGTAATCGGGTAGCCAAGGGTTTCTAACCCTCAGCCCCCACAACACCCTGCATGCGGGTCCGCACAGGGCGTTTCCCGAAAACGCTCAAAGTAAGCCGGCCGATTACCTCCTTCTTACTCCAATGACGGCTTCTGATTTTGCGCCAACGCCCCTAAGTCCGGTCGGATATGGAGCAGTTGAGCTGCACAGGCACCTCATTGATTTTCGAGTTCAGGCCTTCGCCTACAGGCGCCTACTTTTGGCACCCTGTCCCAACCATTACGATGGGCGTTTGGCTACTATGCCGTCTGCTGACTTCTGCTTAATCACCAACGAGGTTGCCCCCGAAAGCGCTATCGGCTGTCGTCTATTCGCTCTCTCGGTGTGACGAAATCCGAGAGCCAAGGCACTTCTATACCAGAGCCTGACTGGTTAATGACCGATCGCCTGTTAAGCAGATCTCCCCAGATAAGGACATGAACTTTCCCTGTACCCCAAGGGCACTTGGTCGCTTTGCTCGGGCGCACACTGCATCATTTACGGTGGCCGTTAGATCACATGGCTTCGTTGTCTTGTGCCAACTCGCCTTCAGCCTACGCCTCATATGATGTTCTTGTTCATCAGCTCGCAGTTTCCCTAGCGGCTTCCTTCAGACCAGACCTCACGGTCAAGCCCTTGCCATTCGCCAGTAGTTGTCGCCTAATAACAACACGGTTTTCGGCGGTGATCTTCCTACAGAGGACTTTCACCTCATTAGTTCATGCCCATGCTGGGCGTACACAGGATGTGTGTTGCCGCCTTCGGCTGGGACTGCCATTCCGCTGACGCTCCATGTCAGCCCCAAACCACGGCGTTAGGCTTCCAAGGAGAGAATTAAGTGAGTGAGACAGCAGGTACGATAATAAAGCTACTGGCAGCCCTTACTTCACCGAAGGCTTGTGTAAAGTACATTACTGTAGCCGTGACGCTATTGATTTCATGGAAATACCTTGAGCCAATTATCTCAGAAACCCAAATATCTAAAGAGCAGCTTTCAATAATCCTGCTTCTTTTAGGTGTAGGGTGCGGCTCCCTTGTTGGGCAAGTGATTTCTTGGTCTATTGAATATTTATGGAAGCTACATAAGTCAAAGAAAGAAGCGGATCTTAACCAAAAATTGGAATTAGAAAAGGCAGAGATTCAAAGAATAGAAGAAGAAGAAAAACAAAAACGACTTCTGAAAAAAATTCAAAGTTCATTTGAACATCTACATTTTGAGCAAAAAGCCACCTTAAGAAAATTAACTTTGAAAAATGAAACTCTTAATATGTCTGACTTAAGTAATTCTGCACTAGAGGAAAATGGATATGTTCAAAGGTTAGTGCATGTCAGAGTTTCGAATTACTTGACGCAGATTAACCCACTAATCAGTGATTTTGTTAAAAAGCAGTGGGCTGCAGAGAAAGAACTGAAGGTAAAAGAATTCTTACAATACAATGAACATGCAGAGAAATTACTTGAACTGCTAGAAGAAAAGAATCGGGGCAAGGAACTATCTGTAGAAAAAGAGGTATTGGCAAGTACTTCACGTTATTCCGGGTGTGTTCAAGGCGATGATGACGATAGAGAAGATAGTACGGGTTATTGGCTATGGTTTGAGGACTATCTTTTGGAAGAGTTCGAGAAGCAAACTGGGAAATCATATATTGATGAAGTCTTTATATCCTTACAAAGAATTACTGCCCATGAAGTCACAGCCTAACAAGCGACTGTGGTGTCAATTCACCTAAAGATTTCTAATAAGCCCATGCAGTATTGTCCCTTAGCGAGGCGTTAATCTCGCCAAGAATGGAGTTGCATTTGAGAAAGTGTTTTTTATTGCTAGCGCTTTTCTTTCCATCAGTTTGCTATGCAAATGGTGGGTTGCCCATCATCTGGATGTTAAATACTTACGCTTTCTTTATAGGAATTATATTTGTATTTTTTATTGAGAAAGCTTACTTGAAGCGCTTTGTTAACCGTGAACATTATCCTGCATTAAATAGCTCCATAATAAAGTTTAATATTTATTCAACTTTGTTTGGTGTCGTTGCTTTACCAATTTTTATGATGATTGTTCAGCTAGAGCCTATTTTTTACTTAGTTAGTGAAACTGCCAAGGAAACAATGAACTTAATATGGTGGCTTTCATTAAGTGTGGATTTGGTTCTGGCATACGTTGGAACCGTATTTATTGAGTATTATTTTCTAAAAAAGTTTAAATTTTGGTCTATCGAAGTATCGGCTAAAGATTTACTAAAACACTCTTTTATGTTTAATTTATTTAGTTATTCTTTTCTATGTATTCTTGTTTTTATTACTTATTTATATTTTAAGATTACATAGAATTCTAACACCTAGACGACCGGGCCTTGTAAAGAAACAAAAAGACCCTAAAACAGCACTTGCTCAGTGCTGTTATTTACTAGAAACACTTTTTTCACCGCTTTCGATATTTTCATGGTGGGCTTGCCTTTGGGGAGGCTGCACCAAAAACCTATAGAGAGTCTGCCTGTTCAATGTATTGCTGAGCAGGTGTTTTGATTTATCAAAACGCTACTGGAAATTTATCGGTTACCCTTGGGTCTGGCGCTTCAAAGGTCGGGCTTGCTTGTGCATTCAGTTATAGTTCACTCAGTCAAGGGGCAGCCAAAAGGATGACAGCGCACTGCGGGGGCTTAAGAGATTAGAGCCCTTATCCGGGCAAAATATTGCAGCTTGGCACAATACCCCACCTCCCTTTCAGAACGACAAGCAGGTGGTTAATGATTCGAATAGGCCCGTAGGGGTGAGACATGGACGTCGAGCCAACGCTGGAGGCAGGATGCCTCCTTGCGTTGCCAGAA